>JAVCBV010000036.1:0-4803 GCA_037917695.1 Thermoproteota archaeon
GGGCATCTCCACGAGCTCACCGCCCTACAGTCTGCTGATGAGGATCTCCAGATCCTCGCGTGCGGCTCTAAACTCTACTAAGCTCAGGCCGTTGTCGGAGTAAGTGGTGTCGGCGCTCAGCTCGATCCCCTTGAGAGAACTCATGTTGAGCACATATTGCTGGAGGAGTACTGGATCAACTGATGAGCCCTCTGAGGCCAGGACCGCCCGCACTCTGACCTCACCAGAGTCGTCAACGACCACGGACATCAAGAAGTACATACCCTGCAAGCCCTCTGGCGGCCTCCCCACGATCAGCTTCAGAGGCGTTGAGTCGCGTTGAGACAAGTAGTAAGCTCTCCTAATCGTCTCATCGTCGAACAGCCGCTCCCCCTCGCCCAAGGATAGGAGGGATTCGAGCGCCTCTTTTGCCTCCTTGGGCGGACCCCAGACAACGAGCATGAGCCTCTCTCTAAATGCGAGGAGCGAGGCTACGTTCTCGTCCCTCTCACCCGTGGGCGTCTTTCCTACAGCGAAGAACACGGTGTACCCAGAGAACCTGTACCTCAGCGTCCCGCTGACGGCCAGAGCCTTGTAGACCCTCTGCCTACTCTCATTCCTTAGGTAGTAAATGAAGCCCTTAACGGGGGCGGCCTCATTGCACCGCGCCAGGCACCCTCCGGCGGGGAGCACAAGTATCTCAACGTCGTCTGGCGAGAGCGTGGCCCTCCTCACTCCGAGAAGCAGGGTCTCTGGACCCTTTAGGTACTTCGCCAGCTCAGGCTGAGAACCCCACCCTCCGAGGAAGAGCACGGTTAGATCTCGAGACTCCATTGGCAGGACGTCCATCCAAGCTTCGGCCTGAAAGGAGTACTCGCGGAGGATGTCTCCGCTCACTCTCGGGTATATGAGTATAACCGAGGCAACGGCAATCGCCAGCAAGACAAGCAGCGCTGCAACTCGTCTGAGCATCCTCGGGCGAACGGTAGTGCGAACTATATAAGGAAAATTTTGCGTTCTCCGTGCCGCACTTTCCCACTCTGCTGTCGCCCAAACTATATATGTCCACGCGGTCAGTCGCGACCGAGAGCATGGGGACGCCGTGGCACGCATTACCAATCGACGAGGTACTGGAGGCCCTGAGCACTAGCGTCGAAGGGCTCACTCAGGAAGAAGCCCGGGAGAGGCTGGAGAAGTACGGACCCAACGAGCTGGAGGAGAGGGTAAGGAGAGGCGTCCTATCGGTCTTCATCGAGCAGTTCAAGAGCGTCCTAGTGATCTTGCTGATCTTCGCCGCCGCCTTCAGCCTCTTAATCAGGGAGTACATCGACGCCGCGGCCATAGGCGCGATACTAGTCATAAACGCTGTCTTAGGGACTGTGCAGGAGTATCGGGCTGAGAAGTCTCTCGAGGCGCTCAAGAGGCTGGCGGCGCCGAAGGCCACCGTGCTGAGGGACGGCCTGCCGCTCAAGATTGCGGCTAGAGAGCTTGTTCCGGGCGACGTTATTCTCCTCCAAGCCGGTGACAGGGTTCCTGCTGACGCCAGGCTGATCGAGTCTGCAAACCTCCAGGTTGACGAGTCCGTGCTGACGGGCGAGTCCATACCGGTGGACAAGGAAGCGGAGCTAGTTCTACCCGAGGACACCCCCCTCCCTGACCGCAAGAACATGGTCTACTCATCCTCGATAGTGACCTACGGCAGAGCCAAGGCTGTGGTCGTTGCCACCGGCATGTCCACTGAGATAGGGAGGATAGCGACGCTTGTCCAGAGGGAGGAGAAGGAGGAGACTCCCCTCCAGAAGAGGCTCGACAGCTTTGGAAAGAAGTTAGGCGTTTTCATACTTCTCCTGGCTGCCCTAGTATCTCTGGAGGGAATGATCGAATTCGGGGGTCTCCACAGCCTGGAGGTAGCAGAGGAGGTCATCCTAACTGGGATAAGCCTAGCAGTCTCTGCCGTGCCTGAGGGACTCCCCGCGGTAGTAACCGTGGCCTTGGCAGTCGGAGTTCAGAGGATGGCAAGCCGGAACGCGATAGTTAGGAGGCTGGCGGCCGTTGAAACGCTTGGAAGCGCCACGGTGATAGCGACAGACAAGACCGGAACAATAACGATGAACGAGATGGCCGTCAGAGAGCTCTGGGTTGCGGGAGAGAGCCACAACGTGTCTTCGAGTATTGAGTTCGCTGACGAGGCGCTGATCAACGTCAAGGACCCACTCTCCCTGATGCTGACCGGCTTTGTACTGTGCAACGATTCGAGAGTCGAGGTAAGGTCCGGCAAAGAGGTCCGCATCGGCGACCCAACCGAACTGGCTCTGCTCTTGGCGGCCAAAGACGCCGGTCTCCAGCCTGAGGAGATCAGGGCTAAAGTTCCGAGGATCGCTGAGGTGCCTTTTGAATCGGCTAGAAAGAGAATGACGACGTTCCACAGGTTTGAGGGCAGGGTGCTGGCCTTCATGAAAGGAGCCCCCGAGGTGGTCATACCTCTCTGCAGCAGTGTGATGTGGAGCGGAGGCGAGATCAAGGAGCTTACTGAAGATCTGAGATCAGAGCTAGACAAAGTAACGAGAGATATGGCAAGTAGAGCGCTGAGAGTGCTTGCGCTCGCATTCAAAGTCGTCCCCGAGGGTGAGGAGTTGAATGAATCCCAAGAGTCCAAGATGGTGCTACTCGGCCTCGTTGGTATGATGGATCCCCCAAGGCCAGAAGTACCCGAGGCTGTGGCGAGGGCCAAAAAGGCCGGCATTAGGGTGGTCATGATAACCGGAGACCACGCTCTTACCGCAGCCGCCGTTGCCAGAGAGGTGGGCATAGACGACTCCGGAGTCGTGATCACAGGCTGGGAGCTTGACAAGATGAGTGATCAAGAGCTAGAGGAGGTTGTCGAGAGAGTCTCTGTGTTTGCGAGGGTTAGCCCAGAGCACAAGCTGAGGATTCTGAATGCCCTAAAGGCAAGGGGCCACATTGTAGCCATGACCGGCGACGGCGTCAACGACGCGCCCGCTGTGAAGCGAGCCGATATAGGCGTGGCCATGGGGATAAGAGGCTCGGACGTCACTCGCGAGGCCGCCGACATGGTGCTGACCGACGACAACTTCGCCACGATTGTAAATGCCATAGAGGAGGGCAGGAGAATCTATGACAACATTAGGAAATTCATTAGACTGCTCCTGTCGGCGAACTGGGACGAGATACTGGTGGTCTCCCTGGCGGCCTTCCTCGACTTGCCGCTCCCATTCCTTCCACTCCAGATACTCTGGCTGAACCTGCTGACCGACGGCCTGCCAGCCATGGCGCTCGGGCTCGACCCCCCGGACGAGGATGTTATGGACAGGCCCCCCAGGGATCCGCAGGAGGAGATCTACCACGGCATGCTGCGGTTCATTCTTGTGGCGGCCATAGTTGCGGCCGCCGCGTCGTTAGTTCCGTTTGCCGCGGAACTAAGGGTGACTGGCGACGTCGCAAGGGCCAGGACTCTGGCCTTCACGATAGCCGTGGTATTCGAGCTGTTCCTGGCGCTGAACTGCAGATCTCCGAAGAAGTACGTCTACGCCTCTTGGAAGGCTCTGACGGCCAATAAAGCGTTGATCTTAGCAATCCTGACGTCCTTCGCTTTACAGCTCACCGTGATATACGTACCCCACTTGAGGATAGTCTTCAAGACAGCGCCTCTAACCCTGGAGGACTGGGGGCTTGTACTGATAGGAGCGTCAGGCGGTATAATCCTGTACCCCGGTCTTCTAGAGCGGGAGTGAGGTAACTCCCCATGAGGGAGTACGACTACGTAGTGGTCGGTCACCTCACGATTGACGAACTCTGGAGCGACGCGGGCGTCGAGCTGAGACTCGGGGGCGCGGCCTCTTACGGATCTATGTTTGTTTCGGGACTAGGACTGTCGTCTGCCGTCGTCACAAAGGTTGGAGAGGACTTCCCCAAGCAGTACATTGAGTTCCTCAGGTCTGCTGGAGTTGATCTATCTGGGCTCTCCAAGGCTCGCTATCCGACGACTCGGTTTCGCATAACCCTGAGGGAGGCCAGCGTAGTGGCGTCTATGGTTTGCAGGTCAGACCCACTACTTGGCGCAGACGTCGCTCCCTTCAGAGGAAAAGTGATCCACCTTGGGCCGGTGGCAGGCGAGATATCCGTAGGGGTAGTTTTGCAGGCCAAAGAGAACTCAGAGATACTCGCCCTAGACCTTCA
This sequence comes from Thermoproteota archaeon, assembly GCA_037917695.1. Taxonomy (GTDB): domain Archaea; phylum Korarchaeota; class Korarchaeia; order Korarchaeales; family Korarchaeaceae; genus DRBY01. Next base: position 4,177 of record JAVCBV010000036.1, read on the forward strand.
GGGCATCCTTCGAGAGGCTGGCACGTCTGGAGGGTTGCGGCTTAACCCAACAAGGCTCGAGCCGCTGCGCGGGATACCGCTCGTCGCTCACGCCAACTCGACGGAGGCTGTCGCGGCCACAGGAGTCGAGGATCCCGTGTCATCAGCCAAGATATTGGCGAAGAGCTTTGGGATCGCTGCAGTCACTCTCGGGGCCGAAGGCGCCATAGTAGCTGGTCCAGAGGGCACTCTGAGAGTGAGCGCCGTGAGGCTTCACAATTCTGTCGACGACGTAGGGGCCGGTGACGTGTTCACGGCCGCGTTAGCTCTAGCCTTGGCTGAGGGAGACTCCTTGAAGGACGCCTCGAAATTCGCTTCAGCGTCTGCAGGGGCCTCTACTCTGTTTCAAGGACCCTCTAAGATTCCGGCAGATCTGATCTGGTCGCTGGAGACTAAGGTGGATCTAACTTGGATATAGGGGGCTTCAGCGCCAGCAGATCTAGCTGGCCAGCCCATCTCCTCTTCACACCTATCACGATCAAGCCGAGTTCGTGGAGACGACTTCGTAACTCGCCTTCAGACAAGTAATTGGATTGGAGCCTGAGGATGCGTTCTATAAGCTTCATCACCTTCGCAGACAGCTTAGAG
>JAVCBV010000038.1:0-4768 GCA_037917695.1 Thermoproteota archaeon
TTCTATACCTTTATTTACTGATTTTATTACAGTATAATTTATCCCATGATGGGTTTCCCATTTATCAAGTTCTTTTCTTTTTGGTTGCCAATTAATTGACCAGAAATCTCCTGTTTCCATATCGCGAAGAAAAACATATCTACCTGGTCTGTCTGTATGCAGATGTTCCCATTTTAATATTCTATAAGTTTTGGGGTCTATATAATAAGAAAATCCACCGCCAGTTGCAGAGCATATACAATGATAATTGTCATTAAAAAGATAATTGAACCATGCTCTCGGTGTTTTCGGGTTTGTTATTATAAATTCTTTTCTATCTTTGCTGAAATATCCATATTTATTCTCCATTTTTCTCCTCCTTTTTAATTTTTTTACTTGTTTTCTTCCTCTTTTCTTTCATGCCAGAAAAAATTTTTAGGAACAAATTTTTTCTTTTTCAATTTTGGTTTTCCTTTAAAAGAATAACCCACTTTATAAAGACCCTTTATAGGAACTGGCAATTTACCTTTAGGTTTTATTTCCCCAAACAGCACTTTCACAAGAGCGCGCATCTGAGAATCCCAGTTTCCATAACTAACTAAATGAGTTTCAACTTCTGGATAATAAGCAAGGTCAGATGGACTTCTTAAAGCAACTGTGATTAATTTTTTATTTTTAGCATCAGCAAGTTCTTTTAATTCCTTTATCATTTTTATTCACCATGGATAGGATAAGAAGGTAGAGATGGTTCGTGAGGTGGTTTTATTCCCATCTGCTCAAGTTTGATTAATCTATACTTCAGTGTTGTGAGTAATGCGTTTATTGGTTTTCCACACTCTGGACAGGTCTTGGGCTTTGGCTCATTGGGTTCTGCAGAAATGAGGGCTCCACAATCTGGATCTGTGCAGACGTACGCTATCTTTACGGGCTTGTCAAATACGTCTGAGACCCTGATGACGATGCCCGAAATCTGGACGAATCTCCCCAGGGAGTAGGATGGCAGATCTCGTATTGCAGCCGTTGTTGGCAAATTGAAGAATCTGACGTGAAACCTACCCCTCGCGTAGAGCTCAAGCTCCTCTGTAGAGATCTCGCCGTATCTCTTGATTATCCTAGAGAGAGCCTGAGAGGCAGCCTCAATGTGCCTCTGAGGATTGACTAGTAGATCCTTTGCTAGCTCTCTGGTGGGGAGGTAGGAGAATAGATCGTTGTAGTCCACGCGGAGCGATCTCTTCCGCTCCTCCATGAGTTCCGGTATCTCCTCAAAATATTTCCGCTCTCCTGACTCATCGGTAAAGGACAGTATGAAATCTTCGTAGGCACCAATCAGTTCCTCTTGAATTCCTTCAAAGACCCCCATCCTCTCCCTTCTCGCCTATGAAAAGTTGCAGCCAGCGGTCGATTATAAGCCTGATCTGGGCATATACAACTCGTTCCAGTGGGGTCAACCTCTCTAGGAGCCTGGATTCCACAGTCTCGGAATCGGTGGAAAGTACCACGTACCTTAAGGCCTTGGAGATCCTCTTCTTCAGGAGGTCTCTGCTGGTGAGGAACAGTCTTCTAGCAGCCAGTGGGTCGGCCCCGCCTGCGCTCACCTCTTCCTTTGCCTTGAGTATCCAAGCGTGAAGGGAAGGGGGAACTTTGACTAGTCGGGTAGTGACTAACTCCTTGCTGAGGAGGCTCTCGAGTTCCTTCAGTCCATATGGTTCAGAGTACTCGGCGACTCCCATAGCGATCAGCTCTTCAGCTAGCCACAGGGGAACGTCGATCTCCAGACCCTTCTGAAGCGGCCATGGGAACTGCGCAGGGAGGCCCCGAATCGTCTCCCTGATCTTCACTCTAACCTCGGTGAGTTGAAGGAGCACCTCGAGCTGTTCAAAGGACAGGGTCTCCAGCAGACCCAAAGCTACCCTCGCGTATACTGCTACCCTACTGCTAATAATTAGAGGGAAGCGCTCTCGTGTTCCACGAGATGCACGGTGACCCGATAACAAAAGCCTACATATTTGTCAGAGAGGACAACGAGTCTGCTCTTAAGCTCGCCGACAAAACTGTAAAGTTTCTGTTGGAGAGGGGAGTCGATGTCGTCAGAGAGAACGAACAAGAACCCCAGGCTAGTAGAGGTTCCGTGGTAATAGCTATTGGCGGAGACGGAACCTTGTTGAAGGCCTATCACATCACAAGGGGTCGCCTACCTATCATCGGAGTAAAGGATGGAACCTACGGTCTCCTGATGGAGCTCAACGAGAAAAACCTACTCTCTGGGCTTGAGAGGCTATGCAGCGGGGATTACGAAGTGGTCACACATCCTTCTGTTGACCTCGTTGGGTTTGACGTCTCCCCGGCCGTGAACGAAGTGCTGCTGGCCTGTGGGATCAGGGGAAAAGCAAGTAAAATATCGGTCTATGTTGAGGATATATTAGTTAATAAGTTCATCTCAGACGGTTTAATATTCGCAAGCCCGCTTGGAACTATGGCTTATTCCTTATCTGTCGGGGGGCCGCTGTTAGATCCGAGGGTCCACGCGCTGGTCGTGACGCCCCTAGCAGCATGGCCCCCCAGCATGACAATACCGGTAAACTCCATAGTCCTCCCTCCTGGTACAGAGGTTGTTGTAAAATCGACTAGGAGGCTCGTTGCAATAATAGACGGCCAGGTTGAAGTGTCCGTGGGGACAAATGCCAGGGTGAGGTTAGTAGAAGAGGGAGCCATGTTTGCGCATATTTACCGCGAGCCAGAGAGTTTCTACAGTCGGATAGTCGAGAGGGCTGGACGTAGAGTCAATTTTCAGCCCTAAGGGAAAAACCTCATATACGGAGGCTGGTTGGTAGAACTGAGCGGGGGTGGCCGAGCCAGGTCAAAGGCGGCGGACTCAAGATCCGCTCCCTTAGGGGTTCGTGGGTTCAAATCCCACCCCCCGCACCAGAACTTGTTATGAAGCATCCCCGCCCTCGCCTTCTTCACCAAGTAATGACCTCTTAGCGTAGTCTGATATCTCGATGAGCTTGGTGCGGCCGAGTGTGGTTCTGCTTACTAACCCAAGTTCTTCTAGCCTCTTTAATATCCTAGACACTTTGCTCTTCGAGAATCCAGCTAGAGATGGAAGGTCTCGCTGAGCCACAGACCCACCCGCCTCTTCTATAGCCCTTAGCATCTGCTCCTCCTCCGGCAGGAGCTGGACTTCAGCCGCAGAGGGCTCCTCCCTCCGCTTCCCCTCAGGAATAGCCTCTCTCTTCACTCTTCGCTGAGCTAAGGCGTATGCAAGTAAGGCAGCGGCAGAAAAGGAGGCCGCATTGGACGCCAGAAGGAGGGCTGTGCTAGCCGCGAGCCCGCCTTCAGGGCGGTTATCCTCGGGAGGAGATGTGGCTGGAATCAGGGGAGCTAAGCCGTTAGCTAGGGAATACGTAACCACGAACCCCCTGCCCTCCCCTGGGAACACTGTGAGGTTGGTCCAGCTCACGAGAGTTCTCCGGGACCACTGATCCGCGTCTACAAGCGGTCTATTGGGGTAAAAGAGATCCATCGTCGGGAGGAGCTGGGTTAGCAGCGCATCCCTCGGAAGCAGCACATCCACATTTACCTTCGTGACGCCCTGAACCAGAGTCAGGTTGGGCTTCAAGAGGTTGAAAGAGAATATCCTGTATTCACCAGCGGATGTGTTACTTCCTGGTGGGATCCATCTCTCTACGTACCCCCCGGAAACTGTCCAGTACGTAACTTCGAACGATCCAACGCCTCCGGGCTGGACTGGCTCAAGTAGGGTTATTCTGATGAGCACCATATCTGACTGATTAATCAGCTCAGCTTGGAGGCCCTCGGCTCGAACCCCCTTCTTGAAGTCGACTAGAACTGAGGATGTCCTACCGATTGGGAGCATTATTACGCTGACCTCTGAGCCAAAGTTCGCTGGATTCACAAAGGTTCCCGATATGGTGACCTTCGACGTGTCGTTTCCAAAGAGCTCTACGAATGCACTAAACTGGAGTAGATATGGCGCCTCCATCTGCTGAGTCTGAGTTGGCTCAGCCAGAGAATCCGTGGCCAAAACCGCAAAGCTAATCACTACCGCTACGAGGATCGCTGAAACTCGCTTGGCTGTGTTGAGTCTGGGCTTATTAGTCATCAGGGCGAAGATCAAGAGAACTTAATTAACTGTTCATCACCGTTCATCGACAAGGGAGAGTGGCTTAACCTGGCGAAAGGCGAGGAAGCTGTCGCGTGAAACATATCGGGAAGGTGTTGTTTGAGTATGAGAAGGAATTCGAGGAACTCGGTTGCTGACAGGGAGGATGTTATTGCTTGGGCTCGCTCACTGACTGAGGAGTCCCTGAGGTGCGGGACTATAGTTGTCGTAGAAGGGCGCAGAGACGTGAAAGCCCTCGTGCAGTTAGGGGTAAGGGCTATCTTCACTACCGTGGGCGATTTAGAAAGGGAGCTCAGGCTCAGAGGGCCAGATGCTGTCGCTGGACGCCACTATGTTATTCTAACTGACTTTGACTCGGAGGGGAATAAATTGAGGCGAAGGCTGGAGAGAGAGCTCTCTGAGATGGGTGCAGTAATAATTCGCTGGCCAGCAAGAGAGTATCGAAAGTTGAGGCTCCCTGACAGGATAGAGGAGGCCAAGATTCGCTAGTGCGAGGGGATAAAAATGAGTGAAAGCTCAGAGTCCGTCACAATAAGAGTCTATGCATGGCTGAATCGGACGGAAGATCAGACAAAGGTGCTCGCCGCCATAAAAAATGTGATTCCAATTAGTGAGGAGGATGAAGTCCCAGAGAGTACCCTAGGT
>JAVCBV010000107.1:0-4765 GCA_037917695.1 Thermoproteota archaeon
ATCGTCACGTTGTCAACAGGGCCGTGCTCGGGCTCCTGCCCGCTGTACCCGGTCGTCATGTGCACGCCCACCTCCGCCCCGGACACGTCGACGCCCGACAGGCGGATGTGGCTGTTCCCCCCCTCGAGCGAGATCCCCCAGACGTCGCTCCCCACGATCTTGAACCCGTGGAGCAGGATGTAGGACGCTCCCGGCTCGAATATCACCCCGCTCGACCCGAGGCCCGACTGGTTGAGGATCACCTCCTCCCCTCCGGCCGCCACTATTTGTATCGGCGAGTCCGGGGTGCCTGAGACGTTTATCCTGACGACCTCCCTGTAGGTCCCGCCGTGGACGACCAGCATATCCCCCGGCCTCAGGGCCGCCACGCCCCTGGATATCGTGGCCCACGGCCTAGACTCGGTCCCCGGGTTCGAGTCGCTGCCGGAGGGAGAGACGTGGTACTTGCGTCCGCCGTTGGCCAAGGCCGTGGGCGAGGTGAGCAGGGCCGTCAGCAGGAGGAGGGAAGCTAGGAAGAACGCCCACTTGCCCATTGCGGTGGCGGGCCTAGCTCCAATAAAAACCCCGCGCGATCAGCCGACATCCGGCGGAGACTCCGGGTAGGGCCTGACCTCGGCCTCCAGAGGGCACCCCCCGCCGCACGCCCGGTAGAACGGGCACGACAGGCAGGCCCCGCCAGCGAAGGCTCTCGACCTTATCCCCCTGCAGAGGTCGTGGTTCCATACGGAGTCCCAGCTGTCCTTAAGGATGTTCCCCAGCGGTTGATAGTAGCTCTGGCAGGGTATCACCGTGCCGTCCGGCTCGACGGCCATCGTTATGGAGCAGGCGGAGCAGAACTTCACTCCCAGCTGGTGCCCGAGGGGGTTCAGCTCGCAGTACCTGGTGACCCCGTACCACCTGAACTCCATGTCGTGCTCCGCCGCGGCGTCTACCATCTCCTCTAGGGCCTTAAGCGTCTGCTCAGGCGTCGGCTCGAACCACTCCCTGACCTCCAACCCTCTGCCGCTGTAGATCAGCCTGTTGGCTGAAACTGCGTCGGCTCCCAGCTCCGCGGCAAGTTCTACGAGCCCTCGAACGTCTCCCACGTTCAGCGTGCTCAGAGTGGCGTTGACGTCTACGTAGATGCCCAGGTCGGCGAGGTTCCTTATTCCCTCAACGGTCTCCCTCCAGCTGCCTGGGACTTGAGTTATCTTCTCGTGCACCTCAGGCCTGTGGGACTCTAGAGTGACTTGAGCGTAGTCCAGACCGGCTCGCACGAGGGACTCAGCGTAGGATCTGTCGGCGAGCCTCCTCCCATTCGTGACGAGGCCGGCCACCAGCCCCAGCCTCTGGGCCTCGGCTACCAGCTCGACTAGATCGCCTCTGAGAGTCGGCTCCCCTCCCGTGAATACTACGTTGGGCACTCCCAGCCCCACTATCTTCCTGAGGACGGCCTTCCACCTCTTAGCGTCCAGCTCGGGCTTGACTTCAGCTGGGGAGCCGCTGTAGCAGTGAATGCACGCGTTGTTGCACCTGTATGTCAGGGCCAGGTCCATCCGGAAGGGGGCCGTGGTCTTCACGCTGAGGGGGTCCACCCTGCTGAAACCCAGGTCCGTTATGGGGCATACCTCCTCGGCCTCGAGGAAGGCCTTGAGCCGCTTGGCGAACTCTCTGTAGTCCTCCAGCGCCTTCTCTGCTGAGATTCCCTTGAACCTCTTCGATGCAGACTTCGCAACCTTCTCTGGCGGCTCTCCCCTCAGGAAGGACTCCGCGAAGAACGTCCCCGTCCTGTTGAGGTAGGCGGACCTCCTGGCGGCCACGACAAGAACGCCGACGCCAGAGGGGTCGACCCTCAGGTGCACCTTTTGGCCCCTATAGACGAAGCTCAGCATCCTGAGCTTGGCCATCAGCCAGCACCTCCCCCTGCGCAGGCGCAGGCACAGCTCACGCACGCACAGGCGCAGGCGCAGGACACGCACGCGCAGACGCAGCTGCTGACTCTGACCCTGGATCTCGGCCTAGGCTGCTCTGGAGTGACTAGCCTGGCGACCTTGTCTGCCAGCCCCTCCGCGCTCTCTGCCACGGACTCGAAAACAGACTCGACTCCCCTCGCCACCTCGTCGGCAGCCTTCTCAAGAGACACGACGGGCCCCTCCGCGCGCCTCTCCACTCCCGTGACTGGAGTGGGCGGCGGAGCCTCCTCCCTGGGCTCGACTCTTGGGGCCACGACGACCCTCGTCCTCCAGTCTGGCCATGTCCAGTACCAGATGCGGTACATCCACCAGTCGCGGGGCAGAACTACCTTCGTTGGACGCGGGGCAGTCCAGAGCGCCTCCCTCAGCTTCTTGTGGAACCTCTCGTCGATCATGAGCCACTCGATCCACTTGTCCAGCACCTCACGCTTTTTCTCCGGCGGGGCCTCCCGGAGCTCCCTCCACGCGTCAGCTATGAGCTTCCTGTAGTGCTCTACAGTCTCCTTGCGAGAGAATCCCGACAGCTTCCTCCAGGCGGCCCTGTGCACGGCCTTGATGAGACGCGCCAGGCAGTCCTCCTCCAGACTCCCGTCGTCTTCGACGCAGCTAACCAGCCTCCGCAGGTAGTACTTCAGCGGGCCCTTCTTCTTCACGACTCGGAGCCTGAGGGGTTTCAGGCCCTCTATCTCGACTATCCCGAGCTTCAGGGCCTCGATCAGCGCCACGGTAACTACGCGCGAGAAGTCTCTCTTCCCCTTCTCCATGAGAAGCAGGTAGGCGGCCTCTGGCGGGTGAAGCTTGTCCTGAACCCCTAGCGCCTCGATCCCTATCCACGGAGGCTCGTACTCTTCTAGGGTCCGCCGACCCTTGACGAGAGCATACACGATTATGCTGGCTATGAAGAGGAATGGGAGCAGGATCACCAGTATGCCGAGAATCTGACCAATTCGGAAGAGGAGCCCAGTTGACCGCGGGGGCTGCTCCACGTAGCTCTCGACGTAGGAGGACGGAAAGCTCACTCCGACTGAGAACTTCTCTCCGGGGGCTAGGCCCTTTCTCTCCCAGTACAGGGCGAGCCTGTCATCCATCGGCAGCAGGTTGTCGTAGTCGGGTGTGTTCCTCACCTCCTCGGGCTTGACCCCCTCTGGGAGCACCACCATGACTCTGAGGTCTTCAACAGGCGCGTCGTCGAACCAAGAGGGGATGAAGAGGAGGCCGACGTTCCCTGGGTTCGTCTCGTCTTTGTAGATGAACTTCGGCACTACGACCGTGAAGACGTACGTTCTAGACTCGCCAGCGAGTATCGGAACCGTCGGGCGAAACTCAACCGCGTAGTAGTTTCCCTCCTCTATCTCGTCAAAGTCGGGCTCCTCCCCTGTCTCTAGCTCCTCGGCGTACACGACCTCGAAGCCGGGCGCCGGCATGCCGACCCTGAAGAACCTCCTGATGGCCCCCTCGTCCACCGCGACCGTGATGTTGTAGGTGAGGGTGATCGAGCCGTCACTATTGACCTCCAGAATAACCCATTCCCTCTCAATCCTGTACCTGAGCGTCTCCGCGCTCGCGGAGGCGGCGAGTAGGGGAAGTAGGATGAGGCCCACGAAGAGGGCTGCTGCAAGCTTAGACATCGCCGAGGGTAGGATGGAGCATGCTGAGCTAAAAATGGTTGGGTTACTGAGCAGCAGAGCTACCCTCCTTGGGACTATCTGGAACTAGCCTTCTGACAACCCTCTTGCTGGCCTTATTGATTAGGTATGCCACCGCGAACATTCCTCCGATCGCCACCGGGGAGGAGAGCGAGATCCTCATCTGCTCGAGCGTCGACATGGTCACCAAGAGACCCTGAAGTACATTCATGACTGGAGCGAGGGCCAAGTATGTGAAGAGCAGCCTGAGGGCGAGAATGAGCGAGGCCGCTCCCTTCGCGAGTTCTATGAGGATCTCCCGCTCGAAGTAGGTGTAGGTGTGCTGTAGCGTGGATATGAAGATTCCCATCGACGTGATGGTCAGCAGAAGCTGAACCAGCGCCGCCTCGCTCGGAGCCAGCTTCGACACGCTCAGGACTAGATAGATCACCACCAGCCTGAGCAGAGACCCGTACATCCACCTTCTGAACTTAACGTCCTGCACGACCTTGTCCGCGCCCTGGCTCAGGTCGCGCAGGCTCTCCCTCAGGAACTCGGGCAGCCTGAAGATGAAGTCCTCTGCCAGCCTGTGAACTCTGTTGGCTACCTCAGAGACCAGCGTCAGATTGAACGCGTACGCGAACATGGCGGACAGAGCCACCACTGGAGGGAGCTGGCTGACGATACCGGCAATTGCTATCAGTCCAAACTCTCCGGTGTTGGCGAGCACCATGGCCATCTCGGCCGCGTCAACCAGATCAAACCCAGTCAATATAGCAGAGGAGAACAGGATGAAGCCCCTCAACACGTACGCCAGGCCGGCAAGGGCGAGGCCAAAGCAAGCAGCCCTCAGGAAGGTCTGCAAATCGACAGGAGCTGTCACGTAGAAGGGGAAGGACGACACGAAACCCAGCAGAGCCAGCATGAGGTATCCCTCTATATAGTGGTAGGTCTCTCTGTCGAAGCCCCTGAGGGAGAGCATAATGCTCCCTATGAACACGGGGATTGCTTCAGGCAGGTGCAGGCTGTGGCCAACGGATATCAGGAAGAATAGGTACATGAGGGTCGCCAGAACTCGAGCGTCGATCCTGTCAGTGGCCTTGAGAAATCTGTCGAAGGGCTTGGCCGCCAAGTACAGCACGGGGACTAGAAGGGCGGTTACGGCGATGAGGTCCACCAGCTGGAGCC
>JAVCBV010000143.1:0-4724 GCA_037917695.1 Thermoproteota archaeon
TCTTTTTCCTCTTTTAATTTTTCTTTTCCCTCCGGCCAATATTTAGAAATAATTTCTTCTTTTAAATCTCCTTCTATCTCAAAATAAGGAACTAAATAATAAAAGGCGTTGTCTTCATTTTGGATTTCTACTCTTTTCAACCGCAAATCGCTATCATCAATGGGTATTTCATCTCTGCCCAAGAATATATGCAAGAGAGAAATAGTAATTCCCAGACCAATAAGCAATGCTCCTAAAATTGCCGGTAATAAATATTTTAACTTTCTTATTTTTGAAGAGGGGAAATAAGGAATTTCGGCTTTAATTTCTTTTAAATTTTTATAAATTAAAGAGCCGTAAATTAAGGCAAAGGGGATAATGAATAGTTGGAAAAGGTAACCTATAATTTTGTTTATTTGGGCCTTTTTTAATTCACTTAGCCCTTCGGAAAGGGAAATGGGAAGAGAAATTAAAATAACAATTATAAAAAAAATTAAAACCGGCAGCGAAATTCGCCAAAAGACCGGCCAAAATTTTCCGGAAACCAATTGTTTACTTCGAAAGAGACAATCAAATCCCCTTTTTTCTTCAAAAATTAAAGGTATAAGCTTCCCAGAAGAATTCTGAAAGGAATAATAAAGAAAGTGAAGCATATCCTCATTCATTTTCCTCCCTACCTCTCTCCACTTCTCCCACAGTCCTGAGGAGACTCCCTCTGTAGCTCCGAGAAAGTGGCATGTCCCCTCAGAATGAGGGTCAGCATGATGGACAACCGGGCTGGAGATGAGTTCCAAGAGAGGCTCAGGGAGCTCACCGATCTGCTGGCCATGGGCGACTTCCTCGTCAGGAGAGTGGAGAAGCTGTCTGGTGGGCAGAGGAGGAGAGTCAGCCTGGCCGCCTCGCTCCTGCACAGGCCGCCAGTGATCATACTCGACGAACCGACCGTCGACCTTGACCCGGACGCCAGGAGAGAATTCTGGGACCTCATCGAGGGGCTGAGGGCGGAGGGGCGCACGATAATGATAAGCACCCACTACTTGGAGGAGTGGACGAGCTGTGCGACAGGGTAGCGATAATCGACAGGGGCCGAATCGTCACCGTCGGGGCGCCTGAGGAGCTGAAGGACAGGCACGGAGGGAAGTCAAAGGTGATCGTCAGAGTGAGGAGGAGGCACGTTGAGCCCGCCCTCGCGATACTGGCGGACTACTCGCCGGAGGTCGGGCCGGAGGGGATAGTGATCTCGGCGGACGACCCGAGGACCCTGGTTCCCGATCTGGTCTCGTCGCCCAAGGCCCAAGGGGTGATCCGGAGAGCATCGAGATCCGGTCTCCGACGCTTGAAGACGTCTTCCTCAACCTCACCTGGAAGAGGCTCGCAGAGGTGGTTGAATGAGGCCCTGAGCAGGCGTCGTGAAGAAGGACACGCTCCTCTTCTTCAGGAGCAGGTTCACCCTGTTCTGGACTCTGACCTTCCCGCTGCTGATGCTGCTCTTCTCGGCGATCTTCGGCGGGCAAGGGGGGCGCGATGTACGACATCGCAGTCGTCGACCAGGATAGAGGTCCGCTCGCCAGGGCGTTCGTCGAGGCGATCAACTCCACTGGAGTCCTCCTGCCCCACCCTCTCCCTCTCCAAGTCTACTCTGAGGATCCGGCCGGTCCAGCCTCCGGAGATCCTCATGTGGATCAGCCTGAGCTCAACAATTGGAAAAGATATAAACTGGGCTAAGGCTGGGAGCGCCCGCGGAGACTCCCTGACGATCTCAGACCAGCGGATGCCACTGACACTCATTCTCCCTGGACACCTTGCGGCGGAGGCCATTCCGCAGCCTTCGCTGAGGCCGGCAGGAACCTGCGGAGTTCTCGAAGCTCAGACTTTTGAAAGCGATATATATAACTCGGTGGACAGCTCCCCCCGCATGCCAGAAGCCTTGAATGCCGAGGATCTCTGGAAGCGATACGGAAAGATCGAAGCCCTAAGGGGTCTGAGCTTCTCGGTCGAGGAGGGCGAGATCTACGGTCTGATAGGACCCAACGGGGCGGGCAAGACCACTACGCTGAGGATACTCGCCACGCTGATAAGGCCAGACTCGGGTTCCGTTCGGGTGTTCGGCGTCGACGCTCTCGCAGAGCCGTCCAGCGTGAGGGCGATGATCAGCTACCTGCCAGAGGAGGCGGGAGCCTACAGGAACCTCTCCGGCCTCGAGTACCTGAGGTTCATGGCGGCATTCTACGCAGGGGACGAGTCCAAGGTCGAGGAGATGGTCGAGGAGGGGAGAAGAATCGCCGCCCTTGGGGACAGGCTCCGGGACAAGGTGAAGACCTACAGCAAGGGAATGAAGAGACGCCTAACGCTGGCCAGGGCCCTCATGGTCCAGCCGAGGCTGGCAATCCTAGACGAGCCGACCAGCGGGCTCGACGTGATTCACGCTCACCACGTCAGGGGCGTGATCAGGGAGTATGTCGAGGGCAGAGGGCTCACTGTAATCCTCTCCAGCCACAACATGCTGGAGGTCGAGAGGCTCTGCGACAGAGTCGGGCTGATGCACGAGGGCAGGCTGCTGCTCGAGGGCGAGCCTCAGGAGCTGAAGGCGTCTCGAAACGCCGCGGATCTTGAGGAGGTTTTCGTGGGGGTGGCCGCCGTTGGGTAGGGCGCTCATAAACCTGATCAGGAAGGAGGTTCTGGACCTGCTCAGAGACCCCAAGATCCTGCTGGGGATGATAATACTCCCGGCGGTGATCTACCCGGTGATTGGCGTGGCCACGAGGGTCTCGATGACAGCCGCGGGGGAGACGGCCCTCAGGACTCCGGTGGCCGTGCTCGACATGGACGGCTCTCGCGAGTCGTTGATAGTCGTGACCTCCCTTCAGGCAACCGGGAGGGTGATCCTCCTTTCCTCATCGCTAGACGACGCTCTGGGCGAGGCCAGATCAGCCGGTGCGGGGGCGCTCATAGTGATCCCTGAGGGCTTCGGAGAGGCTCTAGGGTCCGGCGAGAGGCTGCCAATAGAAGTCGTGGTGTTCTTTGAGAGGGGAGGCCTCTCGGCGGCCATGCTCTCGGGCAGGCTCCAGGGCGTGCTGGAGTCCGCGTCGAGGGCGCTCTCAGCGCTGCTCGTCTCTGAGAGCACGGGCCTGAGCCCAGAGGCGGTGCTCAACCCGCTGACCACACGCTACAAGTCGATCTTCAGGGGGGAGGAGCTGGATCTCCCCCCTGAAGTCGTTGCGCAAGCCATCGTTGGGCAGATCTCTACGATGCCGCTGGTGACTTCGGTGGTGCTGATCTTCGCCATGCAGATAGCCGCCACGTCCGTCGCCGTGGAGAAGGAGGAGAAGACGCTCGAGACCCTCCTCACACTCCCAGTCAGCAGGAGGAGCATCTTGCTGGCCAAACTGTCCGGGTCCGCCGTCGTCGCCGCGCTGGGCAGCGTGGGAGTGCTCGCTGGCCTCATGTACTACATGAAGATCGTTGCAGCCATGCCTGGAGAGCAGCAGACTCCTCAGATAAGCCTGCTAGGAACCAAGGATGTCGCGCTGCTGGCCGTGGCCCTGATAATTGCCAACATGCTAGCTCTCACTCTGGCGACGGTCCTCTCCGTGTTCACAGAGGACGTCAGGTCGGCCCAGGCGCTCGTGGGGAACCTCTTCATCTTGGTCTTCCTGCCGGCGTTCCTGCTGATGTTCGCAGACGTGTCGTCGCTCCCCAGGGCAGCCGCGCTGGCCCTTCAGGCGATACCCTTCTCGCACATAGCCCTAGCAGCGCAGTCCATAGCATGGAGGGATTACGGCTCTTACCTAATCAGCGTCGTCTACATGCTCGTCTGGTCCGCTGGGGTTGCTCTGCTGGCGGACAGGATCTTCTCGTCCGAGAAGGTGCTGACGGCCAGGCTCAGGTGGGGCAGGAGGCGGGCGAGAGAGTAACGCCTCTAATCTTCCACTTTTTGGAGTAATTCTGGTAGTCACTACGGCCCATCCCTTTTCAAATCCCTTTCAACCCGGGCTCTCAAACTCAACGACGCGAATGGCCAGCTCTGCGGGCCGCTCCTGGGACGAGGCCACTATTGCGACGACCCCAAACTGCCTGTAGAGTACGTCGTCTGCGTAGACCGTGGGCGACGCCAGGAACGCTCCCGTACGCTCGTCGTAGTAAGCGACCGGTGACCCAGCTCGCAGGCTTGGCGTGGCATAGATAACATCCTCGGACCACCCCCTGATGCAAGAGTCGAATGTCCTGTCGAGCAAGGTGAAGAGGGGCGAGAGATCCTCCCTCGAGAGGTTCCAATAGACTGGTCCCTGGGGCAGAGCTTCAGCCATCACTTCGGTTAGACAGCACTGATCGGGAACCTTGGTCGGATCAATCCAGAGGAGGAACTTCCCCAACCTCCCGCCAGAAGGGTCTACTGCGACGCCAGAGGAGGGGTCTAGGAGCAAGATCGCCTCTCCACAGACTGAGAAATTCCCCTTTAGTGTGACTAGACCAGGCTCCACGAGGATCGAGACTAACTCGTTCTCTTCGATCTTTGGAACGGAAACAAACGAAAGGTTCTGCGCAGCTTGCGAGCCGATCCCTAAATACTGCAGGCTGCTGCCCACAGCGCAGAATCGCACTTTGACCCTCGCCAGCGTGCCCTCCCACTCCAAGATCTCAAAGCCGTATGTTCCTCGCGAGATGTCGCTCATCAGACCACCATCTGCCAGCAGGAGGTAGACCCCCTTGATCTCCGTGAGCAGCTCCGTGGCGGTGTAGCCCAC
>JAVCBV010000037.1:0-4710 GCA_037917695.1 Thermoproteota archaeon
CTATCACGCGGGCCTGAGCCTCGGCAGAGGTCTGTCCCAGAGGTACTCTGACATCGAGGATCACGAGACGGCCCTGAAGGAGATGATCGGGTGGGCCTCCCTAGCTGGCTGGGCCTCCAAGATGGAGGTTGTGAGATTCACAGAGTCTCCCCCGGGAGCCATCCTGAGAGCCTGGGGAACATACGCGGAGAATTACCCCACCAAGTCTAAGGAGGGGGTCTGTCACCTAGTCTCCGGCCTGTTGGCTGGATTCCTGTCAGGCAGGCTGGGCCAGAGGCTGTTGGCCAGGGAGACAGCCTGCTTGGCCAAGGGCGACTCCTACTGTGAATTTGTGATCTCTGGGCGGTAGGCGCGGGCAGAGCCTTTTTTACCGCGCCTTGTTTTGATCAACTTAGCAGGGGGCGCTAGAGCTTGTCTCAGGGCCGACTTGGCTTGGACGTGCTCTTCCTATCCATCGCTGCGGTACTGCTCGTCATCAGCCCAGTCGTAGGCGTTGTGAGGCTGACTGAATCAGCGATGCCCGAAATACCCTCTACAGAACCTGGACTAGCAGCGACCCTCACTGCGGTGGTTTGGATAGCCGCGCTGTTAGTCCTCACTCTGGCCACGCTTAGGAATGCTCGAGTGATCTACCAGACGAGGGCTGGAGGGAAAAACTCAGTCCTGAACATGCTTCTTGCCCTCGTTCTAGTCTTCCTCATTCTGAGGCTCTTCAGGCGCGACGGAGGAATCCTCGAGATTAAGCCGACCGGAGTGGTGTTTAACCCTCCAGACTGGCTCCCCAGGTTTGGAGGCCCTGGGCTACCCGAGTCTCCGGCGGGCGGCCCGACTCACTTGGGCGGGTCGGCCCTGATCCTTATACTCGCCGCGGGGCTAGCCGTGCTCATAGCCTCTCTGAGCCTTCTGATTAGCCCAGGAATTTCAATATTCCCTGGGCTAGGGAAGTGGGCGCTGAAGGAAACCGAGGCTCGGCAGAAGAGCGACGTCCCTCTAGTTCGCCCTCTAAGGCGCTGGGAGGGAATAAGGCTGGAAGTAATAGAGTCCTACAGAACAGCCGTCAACGCGCTCGCCTCCAGAGGTGTACCCTTGAAGCCTCACTGGACGCACACAGAACACCTCTCTATCGTGAAGAGGTCGGGGATGCCGGAGGCCAAGCCGCTCAGCCGTTTAACACAGCTATTCGAGGTCGCCAGGTACAGCAAGCGACCTCTGAGCGGGGACGCCGCCGAGGAGGCGAGAAGGCTAAGCGAAGAGGTGAGGAGGCGTGTCGAGGAGTAGAGCGATAGCGGTCGCCGCCATCGTAGCCCTGCTGGTTGCCGCAACGATTCCACCGCATTACATAGTTAGGTGGGCCTCTCTCTTCCTGCTCTCAGGCTGGCTCGTCGTGTCAGCAGTCGCTGCACTCCCGCCGGGGAGGGGGAGAGTTAAGGTGGAGCCCCCTACCCCCAGGAACAGGCTCAGGGTTCTCTCAAGCGTGGTCAAGTCGGCGCTGGAGGGATCTGAGCACTCGAGGGAGATCTTGATTAGAGAGGTCCTTGAGCTGGCCAGAGAGGCTGGCGTGCCTGGGGAGGATGTGCGGGATATGGAGTCCCTCCTCAGGTCCGAGAGATTTGACGAAGCACTTGAGGAGTGCCTCGATCGAATTGAGAGGGTGACGAGAGTTGGAGGTTGATAACGTCAAGAGGAACGTCGAGTCAGTTCTTGACGCGGTTTCGAAGGTCATCGTTGGGAAGAGAGAGGTCCTAGAACTCATGCTGGCAAGCGCGCTCGCATCTGGCCACGTGCTCATAGAGGATGTCCCAGGTCTCGCTAAGACCATGATGGCAAAGTCCATGGCCGCAGCCATGCGGCTGAAGTTCTCGAGGATCCAGTTCACGCCAGACCTCCTTCCTGCCGACATCACGGGCACCTACGTGTACGATCAGAGAACGGGCGAGTTCAAGCTCAGGAGGGGCCCTATCTTTGCAAACATCATCCTAGCTGATGAGATAAACAGGGCACCCCCGAAGACTCAGTCGGCGCTCCTCGAGGCCATGCAGGAGATGCAGGTTACCATAGAGGGGGAGACCCACAGGCTGGAGAGGCCCTTCCTGGTGATAGCGACTCAGAACCCCATTGAGTTTGAGGGGACTTATCCCCTCCCGGCCGCCCAAGTGGACCGATTCCTCGTCAGGCTCAGGATCGGCTACCCGACGGAGGACGAGGAAGTCGAGATTCTCCGCAGGAGAATGGAGAGGATGACCGACGATTTTCACATCGACCCAGTCATCGGGAAGAGGGACTTCATCGAGATGCAAGAGGCGGTGGAGCGAGTCTATGTGGACGAGTCCGTCCTAAGGTACATGGCTCAGATAGCGAGGAAGACCAGGGAGCTAGCCGAGATAGAGATCGGAGCCAGCCCCAGGGGCAGCCTGGCGCTCTTCAAGCTCAGCAGGACCTTGGCTGCCATGAGAGGGAGGGACTACGTGACTCCGGACGATGTCAAAGCCGTGGCCATCCCAGCCCTAGCCCACAGGATAATCCTCAGGAGGGAGCTCTGGTATACGAGGATCACACCAGAGTCGGTGATCGAGAGAGTGCTGGAGCAGGTGGAGGTTCCAAAGTTTGAGTGAGGGAGCCAAGGTCGTCACGGGGTCTGCGCTAGGTCCGCTGCTTCTCGTCCCCCTCCTGCTGATCTTCACTGCAGTGATCACGATGAGGTGGTACATCCTAGCGGCGGCGGCCCCTCCCCTAATCATCCTAGCCATGGCCTCTATGATGGCCAGTGTGAGGAGGGTCAGAGCCCAGAGGGCTCTCGACAGAGACATCGTGGCGGAAGGAGAGGAGGTGAACGTCAGCCTCAGCCTCTCTTTTGACGGTCCGACGCTGGTGGCGGTTGAGGACGACGCGCCAGAGAATATGGAAGTGATTCAAGAATCGCCCAAGGTCTTGCTGGGCACCTCTGGGAGCAGGGAGCTGAAGTACAGGATAGAGACTAGGAGGGGGTTCTGGAAGTTCAGGAGAGTTAAGCTCACGTTCAGAGACGCGCTGGGGATCTTCGGCAGGGAGATCTTCGTCGCACTCCCCTCCTATCTCTCGGTCATGCCCTCTCTCGCCTACGCTGGCGGGCTGAGGTCCGAGGCTAAGGGCGTGAGACCGCTGCTCGGAAGGTCGCCATCTGGTTCGCCGGGAATCGGGACAGAGTTCTACTCATTGAGGGACTACCTCCCGAGTGATCCGATGAGGTTCATAAACTGGAAGGCTTCTGCGAGGCTCGCGAAACTCGTCTCAAACGAGTTTGAGGCTGAGAAGGCAGCAGACCTCATGCTGATCATTGACTCGACGCTCCCCACTGGGATTGGGGGTAGGGAGACTCTGCTCGATGTGGAGGCTAGGGTGGCCATAGCGCTGGCTGACGAGGCTCTTAAGGCAGGGCTGAGAGTTGGACTCGCCAGCGTCGGCGGACCCGGAGTCTGGGTCGGGCCTGACTGGGGTACGAGGCAGCTAGTCAAGCTCGGCAGGGCCTTGGCCGTCCTGTACCCTTCTGGCGCCGCAGACGTGGCGCCAGCCATAGCAGAGTCCCTCAGGGTCCACCTTGGGCCCCGCTGCCACATAGCGGTAATCACGCCTCTAGCAGATGTGGCGTGGATCGACGCCGTCGCGAGGCTCAGCGCGGCCGGCAGAAAGGTCACAGTGATCTCACCATCTCCGTACCTATTCGAGGAGTACGAGGAAGAGGAGCGAGCCCAGAGGATAGCCCTGAGAATTCTTGAAACCAGGAGAAAACTTCTGATGCAGAGGATCAAGCCCTACGCAGCAGTCGTCGATTGGGATCCTAGAACCGAGCTGGGAATGGTCTGGAGGAGGATCAGGATTGGTGCCTAGGCATCGTCTAGTCTCAGCAACCTGTGTCATCCTCTTAGGGGTACTCTGCTGGCTCCAGAGTTCATCGCCAGCTCTCCTAATCCCTCCTGCGGCCGCTGCTGCGGCAGCGATCCTTGGCTCGGTTGGGTGGTTCTCGGTGCTGGCGAGCGTATCTTGGGCTGTTGTGGTTCTGCTCACTCAGGGAACCGAGTCCGCGATCTTGATGTCCTGGGCCGGAGCATCTCTCACAGCATTCGGGCTCGCCTCATTGGATGCTGGAGAGGCGGGCTTTCGGTTGATTGGAGCCTCTCACTGGGCCTCCGCTCTGGCCTTCGAATTGGGTGCGGCCCTCTTCATCCCTTGGTGTGTTATGCTTGCAGCCACCTGGATGGGCCTCCGGCTCTGGCTCACGCCCTTGGTGGCCGTGGCGGTCGTGCTGATAATCCTAGCCCTCAGGAACCTCCCTGGGGTGTCGCGCCCACGACCTCAACGATGATCACGCGTCCGCTCGGCGTCCACTTCTCGTAGACTAGCCGGAAGTACGGAGACGACCTGAACTTCTCCTCGCAAACCTCGACTCCGAACCTGTAGTTGTTGAGGCGTGAGATCATGTTTCCATAGGAGATCATCATGTCTGAGTAGTAGATGTGGGTCAGGCCGTACCTCTGGGCTATGGACCATGCGAGTGCTGCGTCGCAGGTCGAGTACATGCGGTACAGGTCGTCTTGAACCTGCCCTGGGGCCTTGATGTAGGGGTAATCCACGTTCCTCAGGGGGAATGCGCCTCCGAGTAGCGCCCTTCCCCCTGAGACGCCAGCAAACATCTGCGCCCTGTAGTAGTCAGCGCTGATCCTCGCCCACTCTCCG
>JAVCBV010000139.1:0-4680 GCA_037917695.1 Thermoproteota archaeon
GTTCTTGACACGCCGCCAAGTGGCCGTGTGTTTGTACGCCGGAACTCCGTAGCTCTCGGCGATTAGGCGGTACTCCTCCTCGAGTTCACCCATCGTGGTCCACCCTCTCGCCCTCCTAGCCTGAATGCGCGCAGCCGCGAGTAAGAGGAGCAGATCGTGGAGATCCAGTTCCTCAAGGATGGAGAGGTCCAGAGCGGAGTGCTCCATGGAGTCAGCCATAAGGACATGGCGTACCTCCAGCACACCGGCCCCCTCTCTTTCAGCAATGACGGCGGCTGCATGGAGGAGAGATATAGCGTACCTAGCGTTGCCCTCCATGTACTTAGAAGTCAGTCTAGCGATCTCTCGCGGAACCTCATCGTCGAATGAGCCGGGGCGTAGAGCTTCTTCAGCCCTAGCCCTGACTATGTCTACCAGTTGGGATTCGCTGTAGGGTTTGAATTTGAGCTTCCGCGTGAAGAAGCTCAGAACTGACTCCTCCAGCAGGAATTGAGGGACCCTCTCCTCTCTGTATATCACGATGAGGCGGGTCAGTGCAGGCGAAAATTTGCTCTCGTGGAGTCGCAAGAGTGAGTACGTGAGTTCCTCAGCCCCCCTGCTGAGGTCCTGAATCTCATCGAGTATTATCGCCACCATGCCATCTAGCTCGGCTACAAGGCTCTCTAGCAAGGCTAGCTGATCTTGGAGAGAGATTCCTCTGTCGGGCAGGCCTTCACCAAGCTGGCGGAGTACGTCCCCCATAACCCTCGATGCGGTTCTTGGAGGCTGCGAGCAGTTCACGTATGCGTACCTCAGGTCGGCCGCTTTGGCCGCTTCCTCGAGGGCGCGTCTTGACACAGCAGTTTTGCCAACACCGGTCTTGCCATATACTAGGAGAGGGCCCGCCCCTCTCATCAGCGCCTCAGCTATTTCACTAAGCTCCTTCTCTCTGTGAGGCAGCTTTTCAGGGATGTGGCTGTGCCACAGCTTGCTCTCATCTAGAATTATTTCTGGCAGCGAGGACCCCTGTTAGGTCCGCCCCGCAGCCCATAATATTTTCGTGGGTAGTTCTGGAAGTAGAGCAGTATGGTGAAAGTTTCATTCTTTGCGGCGTCGCATCAAGAAGACCGCCGTCGCTAGCATGAGAGCGGAGATACCCAGCGACGCAATCCAGACCACCGTGGGGTTTAACCCAACTCCCGGCCTTGTAGTCTCAGCTAGTTGAGTCTCCAGTTGGGTCAACAGATCGGACTCGACAGCACAGAAAGCCAGGGCTCTCTCCTTCGCATCATAGAACGTCGCCAACAGCTCTTCGAATGCTGCTGGGTCAGTTGGCTTTGTTGAGGCGATCTGCTCCTCTAGCTCATTGAGCTTGGATATTATCTCTGGGTTTGGATTGTCCAAAATCAAGTACATTGGTCCAAATTTCCGAAGCGCCGTCCCTCTACTCTCAAGCTCGGGATTTGTAACGAACCAGTTCAGAACTATTCTATGATTGGGGTACGCCCCTAGAACTTTGATCATCGTGGCCCGAGGACCCCCACTCTCGATGCAGTAGCCTTCAGGGAGGATTATCGTTAGATTTAGTTCGTAGAGAGGGGTTATTACTGTAGAGTTCCCCAAACGAACAGCTAGAGGCTCTGTATAAAGCCTATAGAGCCAAGGGTGCTCTGCATCCATCTGGTAGATCAGAACTTTGGTTGGCTCGCTGGGGGGGTTCCCTACCAACTCAAAGCTAATCGTGACCATGGCGACTGGGGGTTCAGCTCCTGAGAACTCCAACTTGACCGAAGGCTCCCCGTGCAGTGTGAAGTCATAGTACCCTGAGATGAGGGTTTTATTCTCAAGGGACTGTAGTAGAATAGTCTTGACGGACTCCACGTACACTTCCTCACCCAGAGATTCCACTGTTTGCTTCAAGGCCAGAGCGAGATCTCCATACAGGCTCTGCTTGAGCGTAAAAGTGCCTCCATCCAGTGAGTGAAACTCTAGGAGCGCGTCTGCCCGATAGTAGTACGGAACCGTTGGCTGAGTCCAGACTGGCCCCGACGAGAGAGTCGATGTAAGCGCTATCAGGGTGAGCAGGGCTAGTATTGTCAAATGCCTTCCTTCTTGCACCTTCTCTAGCATCTCGAGCCGTTTCCGAGAGTCCAGATAATTAAAGGTATTGAAATGCGTCGAGCAGGGCTAAGCCGCCGCGTGGCGAGGGTATATTAGGGGGAGATCGCTGTGCACCCTGAGTGGCCAAGTTGAGCACGCCGCGTGGAGCGCAAGCGGGTTACCTTAGATGGCTGCTGGTGGGCAATCCCTTCGCCCATTTGTCCAGTGAGGGGCTAGACGAGATATCTTCCTATCACGTTCCGACGGAAGTTGACAGAAAGTTACTCGAGATTGTCGAGAGGGCGCTCCACGAGGGCGTGCAAGAGATTGTGGTTCTAGTTGGGGAGTTTGGAAGTGGAAAAACGCAGAGGCTTCGCTACGTAGCAGAGAGGATAGATTACGCCGACCGGATTTACGCGAAGATAGACTCTGACGACTGGGTGGACGTGGCTAAGTCTATACTGATCGCAATTAGGTCCAGCCTACTGGACAAGCTCCTCATAAGAAAGATAGATGAAGCGACGCTCTCCGACCCTCTACCCGTTGCTAAACAAGTTGCAGCAGCCCTGAACGCAAGAGATAAAGTCATTTTGATGTTGGACGAGATAGAGAACGTTTTATTGGGAACTAAGAAAGATGCGGTGGCGTTCGCTAAGTTCCTGAAGGCTCTCTACGAGCGTCTAGATGGTGGGAAGGTGATACTGATTGCCTGCGTTCCTAAGGCGATCAACGTAATCGGCAGTGTGCTAAATAGCCTTGGCGCTCGCATACTGAGAGTTGGTCCCATAACGCCGCGAGAGGCTTCTGAGATAATAAGGAGGAGGATGAGCAAGTACCGTATCGAGGGGGTTAGGTCCCCCAATCCGTATTACCCTCTAACAGAGAGAATTATACTAAAGATCGCCGAAAAGGCAAGGTATAATCCTAGAGAGATGATAAGGATAGCTAGGACGGTTCTCTCTCACGTTACCGTCGGAGAAGGGGGTCAGATCGCGATAGACGAGAAGCAAATGCTGGGATTGCTGGGGGCGAGAGAAGAGCAGAGGAAGGAGGATTCCGTACCTAAACAGCTCATTGAGCTATACAAATCGTCTGGCCCATTTACTTTGAGAGAAGCCTCCAGAGCCCTAGGGAAGGGAATAGTCGAGACCTTATCAATAATCAGGAGGTTGGAGCGGGCGGGTTTGGTGGAGCGGAATAGTTCGGGAAGGTATGTCCTTATTGGTCACTAGGAGAAGGGAGGCCCTCCTCTGCTAGTATCGACTTTATGGCATCGATTACATCGATCCAAAGTGATAGAAATTCCTCCTCATGGTTAGACAGGTCTGTTAGGTCTTTGCCCCATCCTAATAGCCGAGTCTTGATCTCATCGAGATTTTCACCCTCTCTCACGGCCGAGATCAATTTTTGGGTGAAGGTAGATTTCCATCTCCCTTTTAGAGCCTCGATTATGCCTCTGACGGCTTGAAGTTCTCCCGGCTTGAGCAGCGATCCCTCCTCCAGCTCCTTTACGATCTGCGGTATTGCCTCCAATGCCTGAGATTGGCCAATCTCCTTAGACGCGTCAACGATCGCTCTAGCTACAGCTTCAACTAGATCGCCACGGTCCATCTAGCCTGACTCGCCCAAACCCATATTTAATACCACCTAGGCGTTAGGAACCTCAGCGGCGGGGGGATGAACTAAAGAAGCCGCGGATTCCAGGAGGACGAGGATCTTGAGTTGTGACCCTCGCCTTCGTGCAACGTTTATTATACGTCCCCCTCCCTACAGCGGCCGGGCCGGTGGTCTAGTGGTTATGACGCCGCCCTCACACGGCGGAGGTCGTGGGTTCGAGTCCCACCCGGCCCACCACCCTTTCACCCGTATGACAGCTCTACCTTCAGCAGATCTCCGTCTTTGAGTCCAAGAACTTTCCTCAGATTGACAGGCGATATCAGCTCAAGTACATCGTCTCCATAGTGTCTCCTCTCGGCAAACAATGCGTGTGTTGGATAGTCACATCCAGCGATCTTCACAGGGTATATCCGCACCGAGCCAAAGGTTCTGCCGCCCTCGCTAAACGCCGGTATGATTTGGGCCGCCGTCGAGGCTCTCCATCTTCTCACAGTCTCTACGTCCAGGCTGCTGATCAACCTCAGATTTAGAGTCCCGGGGAACGGGGTGTATCCAAGCTGCTCTTTGAAGCCTCTCTTGTAGCCCTCCCTAGACACATAGTAGGCTCCTTCTCCTAGACCACTGAATACTATACCGGTCACCGTCGCAGAGATTCGCGGGAACTCTAACGCTGTTCTGAGTTCCTCGATCATATTAACTAGGAATTCCTCTCCTCTCTTGGATAACACAACTTCTCTGCTCCTCCCGGACGACCTCACTTCAACGAGACCTAGTTCGGCTGCCTCAGAAATCCACCTTGAGACAGTCGTCCTGGGTAGCCCCATGTCGGCTCGAAGTCTGTCAATTTTTACTGGCTCTGCTACTCCTCCAGCTCTAGCAATCGAAGTCAACAAGAAGAGCATTCTGGCTCTTTTCCTGCCGTTCAAGGGGCTTCCCTCCCAACGTAGGCGATGATGTCAGACCTGGTTCGATCGACTAGAGACC
>JAVCBV010000018.1:0-4646 GCA_037917695.1 Thermoproteota archaeon
GACTCGAGCTACAGGGTTGGAGACAGGGAGGGGGTTAGGGAGGCCGTCCTGATTCTCGCCGAGAGGCACAGCGAACCGATGGCCCTCTTGGAGGAGACCGACTGGATCGACAAGCTGAGGTCGGCCGAGGAGGAGCTGGAGAGGGTCCTGGGGGAGGCGATGGTTGAGGACCTTGGAGACATCATGTACGCAGAGTTCGAGTCGAGCCACATGCTGATCTCCGCCGTGGGCAGGAGGCTGGCCTGGGGTAGAGAGCGGGCAGCCGTCCTTGTCCTCAACAGGAGGTGGAGGGACGGCTACGCTCAGGTGTACGCGAGGGTGAGGGGAGTAGACGTGGACCTGACCGGCCTAGTCAGGCTGGCCAAGGAGGCGGGCTACCAAGCTGGAGGGAAGCGTGAGAGCATGGGCGTAATACTCCCCTCAGCTGACGCCGAGGGGTTCGCGCAGACCGCGCTTAAGTGGCTGAGGGGGCGCCTGGGGAGATGATGCCAGCATGGGTGGGGCTCACAGGGTCATGGTGATAGGGCTGGACTCGGCCCCGCCGTCTCTGGCCTTCGAGAGGTTCCTGCCCGTCACGCCAAACCTCTCCGAGCTATTGGACGGCGCCAAGTACGGGCCGCTCAGGAGCTGCCACCCCCCCATAACCGTGCCAGCCTGGGCCGTGATGGCGACGGGCAAGACCCCTGGAGAACTGGGGATGTACGGCTTCAGGCACAGAAGGCCGGGGGAGTACGGGGAGTTCTACCTCGTGACCTCTAGAGAGCTCAGGGAGCCGGCCGTGTGGGATTACGCGGCCAAGGCTGGGAAGAAGTCCCTGCTGATAGCCTTCCCACCCTCCTACCCGCCGGTGAAAGTGGAGGGCTGGCTGATAAGCGACTTCCACACTCCGAGCACCGCAAAGAACTACACCTACCCGCCCTGGCTCAGGCTAGAGGTCGAGCGCGTGGCGGGGGGACGCTTCACTCACGATGTGGAGTTCAGGGTTGAGGACAGGGGCCCGCTGGTAGATCACCTCTTCGAGATGACCAGGCAGCACCTGAGGGTCGCCGAGCACCTGGCCAGGGGCAAGCCTTGGGACCTATTCTGGTACGTCGAGATCGGCCTCGACAGGCTGCACCACGCATTCTGGAAGTTCTTCGACCCAGATCACCCGAGGCATGTGCCGAACAGCGAGTTCGCAGACGTGGCCGAGAGGTACTACCGGCTGCTGGACGAGGGTATAGGGAGGCTGGTGAGGGCAGCCGGAGACGCGGTCGTGCTCGTGGTGTCCGACCATGGGGCCAAGGCCATGACGGGTGCCTTCGCTGTGAACGAGTGGCTGGCCGACAATGGCTACCTAGCTCTGGAGGAGAGGCCGAGCGAGCAGACCGACCTCAAGGAGGCCAAGGTGAACTGGGAACAGACGATAGCGTGGGGATGGGGCGGCTACTACGCCAGGATATTCCTGAACGTCAAGGGCAGAGAGCCCCAGGGCAGGGTGAGCCCGGAGGACTTCGAGTCCATGCTGGCCCAGCTGGTCGACGACATGAAGGGGGTAAGCGACCCCGAGGGCAGGCCCATGGGCGTTGAGGCCTACAGGCCCCGGGAGCTCTACCCCGTCGTCAGGGGCGACGCTCCCGACGCGATAGTCTACTTCGGCAGCCTGAGCTGGAGGTCTGCCGGCACGATAGGCCATGGGAGGTGGCACCTCCCGGAGAACGACACTGGGCCCGACGACGCCGTCCACGACTGGGACGGCATATACCTGCTCCACGACCCGAGTGGCAGGGTGAGCCCCGGGGAGGAGCCCGCCTCGATCTACGACATTGCCCCAACAGTCCTGACGCTGATGGGGCTCCAAGTTCCACCTGGACTGAGGGGTGGGAGCTTGGCGGAGGTGTCCTGATGCCGGGGAGCGAGAAGGGCTTCGTCGTCTGGCTGACCGGCCTGCCCGCGTCTGGAAAGACTACCCTGGCTAGAGTGCTGGAGCGCAGGCTCAGGGAGGTGGGCTGGCGAGTCGAGGTGCTCGACGGCGACGAGGTAAGGAGGTGGCTCAGCCCAGAGGCTGGGTTCAGCAGGGAGGACAGAGAGAGGCACCTCAGGAGGGTGGCCCACGTCTCGAAGCTCTTGGCCAGGAACGGCGTGGCAGTAGTTGCCTCGTTCGTCTCGCCGTACAGGAGCGTCAGGAGGGAGGTCAGGGAGATCGTCGAGGCGGAGGGCCTGAAGTTCGTGGAGGTCTACGTGAAGTGCTCGCTCGAGACCGCCATGAAGAGGGATCAAAAGGGGCTGTACAAGAGAGCCGTCAGGGGGGAGCTGAAGAACATGACAGGAGTGCAGGACGCGTACGAGGAGCCTGATAGCCCGGAGGCCGTTGTGGACTCAGAGACCATGACTCCCGAGCAGGAGGCAGAGGTCGTCTTGGAGACTCTGCGAGAGATGGGGCTCATCGCCTAGGTGGACGCCTTGCGGAGAGGCGCACTAATCTCATGCGAACTTTCTTAAGTGAGCGTTAACGGTCAGCCTCTGAGGTGGAAGAAGCTTGAGCAGCGAGAAGGTCAGCCTCGAGATCTCCAAGGAACTCTACGATAAGGCCAAGAAGTGGGTCGAGCAGACCCAAGACTTCTCCTCGGTTGAGGAGCTGGTGGAGTTCCTCCTCAACGAGGTGGTGTCTGAGGAGAGCGAGGAGCAGGTCTACACGCCTGAGGAGGAGGAAGAGATCAAGAAGAGGCTGAGGGACCTGGGCTACCTCTGAGACAGGCTTAGAGGCGCCTTGAGCTTTCTCTCGCCCTCCACAGGCTTGACGGCTAATTTAATCGAAAGAGTGTCCCTAGTGGAATCAGTCGTGGGAATCGGCAGCTGAGAGAACGGATCAAGGGCATTCAGAATGGGCCTACTCGAAGATCTGGGCATCAAGCTCCTCTGGTTCGACAGCCTAGGCGCTAAGAGCGCCTCAATAGCCGTTGAGACAAGTAAGGGGGTGGTCGTAATCGACCCCGGGGCCTCTATGATGCAGCCCAGCTATCCGCTCCCGCCTGAAGAGAAGGCCAGGCTGAGGAGGGAGGCCCTGAGGACCATCGAGAAGTGGGTCTCCAGAGCCTCCGCCGTGGTCGTTACCCACTACCACTATGACCACCACTACCGACCTAGCCACGAGGACATATCCAGGCCAGACGCGCTCCTGGGGAAGCTGCTCATCCTGAAGAACCCAAATAAGTACATCAACGAGAGCCAGTGGAAGAGGGCTAGGCTCTTCCTGTCAGAGCTGCTGGAGCTTATTGGAGATTCCTTAGAGGACCACCTGGTGCCTCCGCAGGAGGAGGAGTTCGAGGACCCCGTGGAGCGCCTCAGCGCGGCCCTGTCGAGAGACTTTGGAGACTATCAGAAGCGCAGGCAGGAGATCTTGGCGAAGGGAAGGCGGTGGTTCGAGAAGCTTGCCACGAACCTCTGGTCCCGCCAACCTTGGGTCGAAGAGTTCGAGCTGAGAGACGGAACCAAGGTCGTGTGGGGGGACGGCAGGAGGTTCGAGTTCGGCGACACGACCCTCGAGATTCTCGAGCCTTGGTTCCACGGCGTCGAGTACGACCGGACCGGGTGGGTCACGCCCATAGTGATCAGGCGCTCGAATCGCGTCGTGTTCTACTCAAGCGACCTCATGGGGCCGGAGATCGAGGACTACGCGGACTACATAGTGAGGCTGAAGCCCGACGCGGTGATACTCGACGGCCCGCCGACCTACCTCTTCCCCTACATGCTGAACAGGATCAACCTCCTTCGAGCGGTCGAGAACGCTGCGACTATCGTGAAGTCTCAGCCCGAGCTGGTCATATACGATCACCACCTCCTCAGAGAGAGGAGGTGGCGCGAGCGCGTGGCGGACGTGTTTGCAGAGGCGCAGAGGAGCGGCGTTGAAGTTACCACTGCTGCGGAGTACCTGGGCTCCAAACCGCTGATAGATGAGTTAGGGAAGGAGGAAGCCTGAGCTACTCCTCAAGATCGCCAGTACGGCTACTGCTGCCGTCAGCTTGAGGAGCACCATATCCCAAACCGGCGTGAGCAGATTCCAGCTGTAGAGAACCGCCACAGTTGGTGAGGCGACCATTAGAGTGAAGCCAATAGCTCTCAATTAAAGTCAAAACTAAGCCCAGGGATCCTGGTCAGTGAGTCAATTAATTTTCCTTGCCTCTGTCGCCCCTCGGAGAGCCCATTCGCCAAAACTCTGAGCCTTGCCGCGATCTCGGGGCCGTATCACCTTCAGGTCGGAGCCTTTTTATTGCCGCTCTGTCGGGAGGGGTCAGAGATGCCCAGGGGTGCTCCGAAATGGGGAGTTGAGGAGAACACGACTGGCAGAGCTGAGCAAGAGGTACGCGAAGGCGCTGACGCGCGCTATGGTAGCCATGACCTTCGGGCTTGGTGACCTCCTAGCGGGAGGCGTGGTGGCCTCACAGATCCACCTCCTCCGAGCGACCCCCTGGGCCCTGGCAATCTACCCTGGAATGCTAAGCGCCAGGGGCGCGGTAAACGGGGTTCTGTCCGGGAGGCTGAGCACAGGGCTCAACATAGGTTCCATGAAGCCCTCTCTTCGGAGCAACACGGAGGAGTTCTGGTCCACGATATCCGCGGCCTTCACGCTCACTCTGCTCGCCTCGGCCTCGCTGACCCTCACGGTC
>JAVCBV010000166.1:0-4599 GCA_037917695.1 Thermoproteota archaeon
TTGAATACTCTCCAGTCCCCCGTCTTGTACTTGACAGCTGGCTCGAATGGGAGACCTCCTATTGGGATCTCCTTCCACCCCTTGAGCGCGGACATCACGCCGTCACCTCCACCTTTGCGGGCGAGTGAGCAACTTCGTTGTGAGCCCTCCTGACTGCCTTAACGTTCTTCTCGCCGATCTCTCCCTTCCACCGCTTTCTGATGGCCTCTTCGACAGCTTCAATGGGAACTACTCCTGTTGCCCTTATTACAGCCCCAAGCATGGGCGTGTTGGTCACGGCCCTCCCTATCTCCTCTAGGGCCAGTGTTACCGCGTCAAGGGTCCAGACGTGTATCGAATCAGGCACGTTGAGTCGAGATCTGAGCTCCTCTGGGGACTCGTCTGTGTCTGCTATCAAGTGACCTCCAGGCTTCAGGCCAGCGAGTATTGTATTCCCAGAGAGGAGGGTCCTGTCTATCACTACCACTATGTCGGGCTCTTCTATCATGGAGTGGAGGACTATTGGTTTGTCGTCTATCCTGTTGAAGGCAAGGACCGGCGCTCCGGTTCTCTCAGGACCAAACTGTGGGAAGGACTGGGCGTACTTACCAACGTCAATGGCAGCTGCCGCCAGTACGGCCGAGGCGCTCCAGACACCCTGCCCACCTCGGCCGTGCCACCTGATTTCCAGCATTCAGGGGACACCCCAATCTCCGATCCTGGGGATGTAAAAAACCTTGACACACCGCCCTAGAGATGTCCCTGAGGGCTTCTGGTGCACCAACGGGAGATATTGTGGCGTCGAATACTGTGCTACAGTATCCATAACAGGCCGCTATTCGATCTGAAATCGGAAGAAGAGCCACACTAGAGCGACGCAGAGAGCCCAAGATAACTTAATTATGCCGTCCTCAAAGGGCGCTTCTGAGGCGATCGTTTGAATCAGCATAGAAACGCTCACGAGAGGATTATCGACGAAAAGACGGCAGCCGACCTAAAAAGGCGGCTAGAAGCAGAAATGAAGGAGCCCGTAACCGTCGTCGTAATAGTTGGATCAGTGAACGCTGAGTACAGCGACTGGACGGCTCGGCTCGTTAAAGAGCTTGCAGAGCTGAGCGAGAAGATTCTAGTTAAGATCGTAGATGCCGACTCTGAGACTGACGAGGTTGAGAGGATTGGCATGGATCCAAAGCGCACTCCCGCCATACTCATCGGGCCAGAGAAGGTTTCCGTGAGATACTTCGGCGCGCCCTCTGGGTACGAGGCCTGGGGGTTCGTCGAGACGATCATACAAGTCTCGAGAGGAGACAGCGGTCTCTCCTCAGAGACCGTTGAGACCTTGAGGAGGCTTGTTGAACTCGGTAAGAGAGTGAAGCTCCACGTCTTCGTCACGCCTACCTGCCCCTACTGCCCTCACCAAGCTCTGCTAGCCAACAGATTCGCGATAGCTGTACCAGAAGCCGTCGAGGCAGAGACCGTGGAAGCTTGGGAGAATCCCGACATGGCCGACGCCCTGGGCGTATCGGCGGTTCCAGACACGGCGGTGTATGTGCAGGAGGAGGGACGGTGGGTGCTGAAGAACAGGCTCATTGGAGTGCAGCCAGAGGAGAAGTTCGCGGTTGACGTCGTGATGTCAGCTCTGGGGGAGTGAGAACTTGCCATCCATACTAATCACAAACGACGACGGGGTCAATTCCCCGGCCCTCCGTTCCCTGTGGAGATCCCTTCTCGATAGAGACCTCGGAGATGTCACCTGCGTGGTGCCTGAGAGGGAGGTCAGCGCCGCCGGGAAGGGAGTCACACTCCATAAGCCGCTCAGGATACGGGAGATCTATGTCAAGCTCAGGAGAGGGCGCTACGGCAAGGCCTACTTAGTTAGCGGAACTCCCGGCGACTGCGTGATGCTCGCCCTAGGGGAGATAATGGCTGAAAAGCCTGACGTCGTAGTCAGCGGCATCAACCTGGGTGATAACATAACCGTGGACAACCTCTTCACCAGCGGTACGATAGCCGGCGCCATACAGGGCGTTTTGAACGGTATCCCAGCGGTAGCCTTCTCTTCAGAGATTCCCGAGGCGCACAGACCCACGACTCCCGAGGCTTTTGCGATGCACGGGAGGGTGGCTGCCGAGATCGTCGCGTGGATGCTGGAAGAGGGCTTACCGGAAGGCGTCGACCTCTTGAACATTAACTTCCCGTTTAAGATATCGGACGACACGCCCGTCAGGCTGACTAGGCTTGGTTGGACGAAGTTTGAGAACTACATTTTGGAGAGGCTCGATCCTAGAGGTAGGCCCTACTACTGGATCGGCAGCAACCCGCTGAGCGTTGGAGAGGGTCAGAGGGGAACCGACCTCTACGCGCTCATGGTGGAGAGAGCGATCTCAATAACTCCCGTGAGACTGCAGGCTACCTTCCCGCTCAAGTTCACGGACAGGGACTGTGAGAGGATGAAGAGGATGTCTGCGGAGGCCCACAAGAAGCTCCAGGACCTGGTCTCAAGGCTGAGAGTCCTTCTCCAAGAGACGGCGAAGATGCGAGTCCCGAGGAAAGGAGAAGGAAAAACATAGCCGGTCTACTGGTAGGCATCTCAAGAAGTTAGGAGAAGCCTGTGAGGCCCTCTCTTGACGATCAGACGTCCAGCGCTGTGAAGCCGTAGGGGGTCTTCAGCGCTCTTTTGAGTCCACGATCCAGAGCCAGCAGAAAGACCTCCAGCGTGGGCTCTACCGTCGCCTCTAACAGATGACCTGCCACGACTTGGCCCTCGCTAGCCAGCACGACATGGATGTGCGGGAAGACGGTCCCGTCTTCCTTTATGGAGATGTTCCCGATTAGCGACGCGACCTCGTGGAATCCCTCAACTACCCTCTCTCTATACACTCCCTTCTCAAGGTCAAACACTCCCACTCTAGCCCTGGATACACCGCCTATCGCAAATACCGCGCCACCGTTCACTCCTAACTCCTTAGCCCTCTTCGCTATAGTCGACAGGACTTCTTCGCCAGGATCCAGCCTTATCACGTGGACCTCGCGTACCTCGGCCCTCATCAGCCCTCACCTATTGGGTATAGCAGCGGTAGCTGACCGCCTTGTGGTGAGAGAATCACGATAAATCTAGTTCCGTTGGCCTGCAGCTCCGCGAGGTTTTGAATCAGCACGTAGAGCTGGACAATAGCCTCTCTATTCCCTCCGGCTTCGGCAATGAGTTCAATCGCATCTGCGAGAGCTTGGGCTTGTATTATACGGGCCTGCGCTTCTCCCTGTGCCTCAAGTATCTTGGCCTGAGCCGATGCATTAGCTAGAATTAGAGTCCTGTTCCTCTCATACTGGGCGGCTATCATTCTCTGCTGAGCAGCCAGCTTCTCCTGAATAGCCTCCATGAACTTCTGCGGCAGTCTTATGTTCCTCACGTAGACCTCGTCTATTACGAAGGCGCCGCCGATCGTTGGATCAGTGTCGAGGTTCTTCTGAAGCCTCTGCGATATCTCATATCCAATCTCCTGCCTAGTCTCGGCAAGCATTGCTGCCTCGTACTGAGAAACCACGTCCCTGGCGACTCTTCTGATCTCAGGAATGATGAGCTTGTCCTCGTAGTCGAGGTCTGGATAAGCTCTCACCAGCTTCGGAGCGTAGTCAGGGTTGACGTGCCACCTGACGGTTAGGTCCACCCACGCTTGAAGTCCGTCCTTCGTCAGGGCCTCTATCGCAGGGTAGTCGCCCACACCCTTGCCCCACCCTCTCTCTGGCATCTCAAACTCTGTCCACATGTGGACCGCGTCCGTTGCAACGTACACCGATTTCACAATCCGCCACGGGGCCTTGAATCCTATCCTTGGCCCTAAGATGGGTCTCTCCGAGATGTAGCCACTAAAAGGATCTACTAAGACTCCCGCGTACCCTAACTCGACCCGAAAGAAGACTCGACTCAGCGAGAGAACCAGAAAAGCAGTCAGAAGGATTATTAAAAGAATTTTTGCTGCGAATGAGCGACTTCCCTTTGGAATCCTTACCTCAACTCTGTCGGACATTGTACTTTGTTATAAGAGCTATTGGGTAATAAAGTTGAATTAGCCATTCTGATCTGCTCCCAACCCAGCGCTAATCGTCTCTCGTCGAGATGGGGTGAATACAGTCAGTAAGTGGAAAGCAAGATGGCTCGCAGCCTACCTTCGATCTTCGTTCTTACGCTGCTCGTGATTCCGCCCCCCGCGTGGGCCACCTGCCAAGATGTTGCGAAGATACCCTTCACGGCCTACCCAGACAAGCTGACCTTAAAGGGCGTCATCGGTCCTGGGGAGTACGCTGGAGCTGTAAGCGTAGCAGGCGTGACCGTTCACTGGATGCACGACGGACAGAGGCTCTACATCGGTCTCTCGAGTCCCAGTAAGGGATACGTCTCGATAGGGTGGAGGAAGTCCGGAGAGGGAGGGTGGGCCAACCTTATCGTGGCCTGGGTTGAGGGTTCTGGAGCTGTGAAAATCGAGGATAGGAAGATTCGGAGCGGGGAGAGTTCTCTGGACGATCAGAATGTGTTGGCTGTGGCTGGTAAGGAGGGCAGCTCCGGAACCGTGATAGAATTCGTCTATCCCCTGATGACGGGCGATCCCTTCGATCCCGTTC
>JAVCBV010000149.1:0-4553 GCA_037917695.1 Thermoproteota archaeon
GTCGTGGATCGATTTGAGATAGACACTCCAGGCATAGACGCGCTGGCTTCGAGCCTAAGCGGTGGAAACCAGCAGAAGCTGATCGTCGGTCGTGAGATAATGAAGGATCCAAAGGTGGTAGTGGCCGCCCAGCCCACCAGAGGCCTTGACGTGGCCGCTACGGAGTACATCAGGAAGACTCTACTTGCAATGAGGGATGAGGGCAGGGCCGTCCTCCTCGTATCTGCAGACCTCGACGAGGTTCTCATGCTCAGCGACAGAGTCGGCGTAATGTATGAAGGCCAGCTAATGGGCGTCGTCAGACCTGAGGAGGTCTCGATAGAGAAGATCGGCCTCATGATGGGCGGAGTCAAGTTGGAGGAGATCGAAGGGAGGGTGAGCTGATGAGGATAGATCTGAGAGAGTATGCAAAACCTATGGCAGAGTCCGCCCTATCCGTGGCAATAGGTGTACTCGTCGGCACGGTGCTCGTGATTTTGGCGGGATACAGCCCCATAGTGTTCTTCAAGGCTTTGTTCGGAGGCTCCTTCAAGAGCAGGAATGCCTTCCTTGACATGCTGAGCTACATGGTTCCGCTTACCCTGACCGCAATCTCCTTCGCGATAGCGGCGAGGGCGTCTGTGTTCAACATAGGCGCCGAGGGTCAGATGTACATAGGAGCGCTGATTGCCAACTTCATCGGCGTTCTCTCCCTTCCGCCGGGGATCCACCAGGTCGTTGCGATCGTTGCTGCATTCCTCGCTGGAGGCGTGTGGGGGCTAATAGCTGGCATTTTGAAGGCGAAGAGGCAGGTCAACGAGGTCGTCTCGACGATCATGTTGAACTGGCTGGCCTTCTACATCGTCAACTACATCGCGACGTACCACCTGTACGACCCGAAGGCCCCCTACAAGACGCAGTACGTGCACAAAACCGCCAGGCTTCCTGAGCTGATACCTAGAACCTCGCTGACCCTCGACTGGGTTCTTACGATAATGATCGCTATCGGAATGTACTTCCTCGTCTGGAAGACCTCACTAGGCTACGAGATCAGGGCCACAGGACTCAACCCGACCGCCGCTGAGTACGGCGGCGTGGACCCTGCTAAGGTGATCTCAACCTCCATGTTCCTAGCGGGCGGGTCAGGCGGTCTGGCCGGCGCCTTCTTGGTGCTTGGAAGGTTCGGATTCATCACGACGACCCTCACCAACATACTGAACTGGGGCTTCGACGGGATAGCGGTATCTCTAGTCGGCAGGAATCACCCTATCGGGGTACTATTCTCCTCGTTGTTCTTCGCTCTTCTGTACAACGGAGCCCTAGATGTGCAGGTCGCCACGGCGACTGGAGGGAAGACCGGCGTCCCCATAGAGCTGGTGCTTGCCGTCATGGGCATCATAGTCATCGCGGTCTCTGTCCCCGGGTTCTTGGACATGATCCGGGCTAGGATAAGGCCCAGGAGGGAGGTGGAGGAAATTGCAGCTGAGTGAGATCCTCTCTTTCCTGCTCTACCCGACCTTCTACGCTGGAATGCTCAGAATGATGGTGCCAATCACGCTCGGCGCTGTCGGAGAGGTCATTGGAGAGAGATCGGGCGTTGTCAACATTGGACTGGAAGGCACCATGATGCTAGGGGCCCTCGTCTCCACATACGTGGGGCACTTTACTGGCAGCATGATACTGGCTATGCTCGCTGGCCTAGCGGTCGGGCTGGCCGCTGGACTGCTCCACGCTGAGATAGCCGTTAAGCTGGCCGGCGATCAGATCATCGACGGCGTGGGGCTGAACCTGTTCGCTGTGGGCATAGGGGAGGTCCTGCTGTACGTCACGTGGGGTAGCTTCGCCACGAGTCCACAGCTGCCTCCAGAGGTCAGGGTTCCCAGCATCTACGGATTCAGTCCGTTCGTGCTGTTCACGCTGTTCATAGCCGCGCTGGATTGGTTCGTCATAGAGAAGACTAGGTGGGGTCTGAGGCTCAAAGCGGTCGGCGAGGATCCGGTCGCGGCGGAGGCGGCTGGCATAGACGTCTTCAAGGTCAGAACCATCGCCACGATAATCTGCTCACTCCTGACGGCCAGCGCTGGAGTGTTCCTTGCGCTTGACTGGCTTGGAGCCTACACCAAGAACATCAGCGCGGGCAGGGGGTTCATAGCTCTGGCGCTCGTGGTGTTCTCAAGGTGGAATCCACTCACAGCTCTTCTGGGAGGGCTGATATTCGGCTTCCTGTTCCAGCTCAGCCAGTCCATACCAAGCGGAGTGGTACCAGATCAGTTCCTGTGGGCTCTACCCTACCTCGTGACGCTGCTGATATCTGCTGGCTTCCTAGCCAAGGCGAGGCCGCCGGGCGCCGTGGGTAGACCCTACAAGAGGGTCTGAGACTCTCTCAACCCACCCTCCCTTCATTTTTGATTAGTGGCTCCCAGCGAGAGCAGCCCTTAGGAACCCTACGAACAGGGGGTGCGGTCTCAAGATCCTGGATTTGAACTCTGGGTGGGCCTGCGTGGCCACGAAGAACGGGTGGTCCCTCAGCTCTATGAACTCCACGAGCCTGCCATCAGGCGAAGTGCCAGAGAAGACCAGTCCTCGATCCTGCAAGATCTTGTGGTAGTCAGGATTCACCTCGTACCTGTGTCTGTGCCTCTCGTAGACCAAATCCTTGCCATAGAGCCTATGGACCAGCGTCCCCGGCTTCAGCACCGCTGGCTGAGCCCCGAGCCTCATGGTGCCTCCTTTCTCCCCTATATCCCTCTGCTCTGGGAGGAGGTCTATCACTGGATGGGGGGTCTGGGGGTCTATCTCGGTAGAGTTTGCCCCCTCTAGTCCGCAGACGTTCCTCGCGTACTCTACGACGGCGAGTTGAAGACCAAAGCACAGACCTAGGTAGGGGAAGTTCTCCTCTCTTGCAATCTTTACGGCAGATATCTTTCCCTCCGCTCCTCTCTTTCCAAAACCTCCAGGCACTATCACTCCTTGAACGCTCTCTAGTTCCTCTTTCACGCCAACCAAGCCACTCTCAACATCAGTCGCCTCGATCCACTTGATACGAGTCTTTACAGAGATGTGCATACTGGCGTGTTCTATCGCAGCCAGAAGAGAGGCGTAAGCGTCCCCTAGGTGTGTGTACTTGCCTACTATGGCAATCGTGACAGTCTCTTGGGCTGACTCCCACTTCTCGAGTAGCTGCCTCAACTTTGAGAGCCCTCCGGCTCGAGTGGTTCTTAAACCCAAGATCTTGGCCACGCGATCCGCGAGCCCCTGTTCCTCAAGCAGGAGTGGGACCTGGTAGACAGAGCCCACATCTGGGTCAGATATCACGTTCTCCTCCTTGACTCCACAGTGGAGGGCGATCTTCTGTCGAGCCTTCTGCTCTAAGGGTCTCTTGGATCTTGCTACAATGATGTCTGGGTCTATCCCCATCGACCTGAGCACCGACACAGAATGCTGAGTTGGCTTAGTCTTCTGCTCCCCCGAGGGAAGCTCGGGTACCAAGGTTACGTGTAAGAAGGCGAAATTCTCCCTGCCAAGTTCGTTGGAGAGCTGGCGAATCGCCTCTATGAAGTAGGCGTTCTCTATATCCCCGACGGTGCCCCCGACCTCTATGATCACCACCTCGGCTTGCTGCTCGTTCGCAACCCTCCTTATCCAGCTCTTTGCTTCGTCGGTGACGTGTGGAATGAATTGAACAGTCTTGCCGAGGTAGTCTCCCTTCCTCTCCTTGCTGATTACGCTCAAGAACAGCTTGCCCGACGTGATGTTGTTGTCTCCTGTGAGGTTTATGTCCATGAACCGTTCGTACGTACCTAGGTCCATGTCGCATTCCGTTCCATCGTCCAGCACGAAGACCTCGCCGTGCTCGTATGGGTTCATAGTACCAGCGTCAACGTTGAGGTAGCCGTCGAACTTGATGGGAACGACCCTGAGCCCGTAAGCCTTCAGCATCATACCTAGGCTGGCGGTTACGAGTCCCTTACCTATTCCTGACAGGACTCCCCCCGTTATCACCACGAACTTAGTTTTCTCTCCTCTCAACAGCAAGACATGCGCCAACACTTTCCTATAAACTAGCTCAGCTGATCTTCAACTCTAGAACGCCGCCACCGCACAGCAGACAATTAAGGGTGGGCATAGGCGTATAGCAGACCTTAATCCCCTGTACTCATTCAGGTGGTCCAAGGAGGATCAGCCACTACCCTCCTTGCCGCTCACTCAGTAGCAATCGCTGAAACGGTTTTCCCGCAGCCTTGGGCTTGTCTTCCAGAGGCACTGTGTGTCCTAACTAGGAGCGCTGTTACCTCTCATCTACCTTCCAAAGTCCCCTTAATATCGTCACGATGAGCGTCACGGCTCCAGACCCGCCGCTGGCTAATGCAGTCTTGACATGCTCGTCGAGCGGTCCCTCGTCGCCTAGATCCACACTAAGCTCTACAGAAGTAGTCGTATTTTGAGCCGATCCAGGTCTTCCACGAGAACTCAACGAGGATTCTCTCGATGGCTGAGCGGGTTGCTCGAGAGACATCGATGGTTTTAGGAACTTCCCATTCTCAATGGAGGGTGTGCTGGGCGGGGTCAGGGGC
>JAVCBV010000005.1:0-4544 GCA_037917695.1 Thermoproteota archaeon
CGACTATGGTGTCCCTCAGGCCCGTGTTCGGAACCGCTGGCTCCTACATAGCGACGGCGCTGAACGTTCTGCAGCTGGTTGGGTGGACCGCCTTCGAGCTGAAGGTCATGGCCGACGCGGCTTCCCTACTATCTGGGGGAGGAGCAGGGAGGGTACTCTGGCTGGCTGCCTTCTCGGCCTTCGTGGCGCTTCTGGCGATAGGAGGGCCCCTTGCGGTCGTCAGGCAGTGGCTGGAGAAGTTCGCCATATGGCTCGTCTACGCCTCCACCGCCTGGATAACCTATCAGGTGCTCAGGTCTCCCACCTGGGCCGTGACCGGCGGGGAGGGAGGCCTCCCATGGACCCTGGCCCTGGACCTGGTCATAGCAATGCCCATCTCTTGGATGCCACTGGTTTCGGACTACAACAGGTTCAGCGTGAGGCCCGCCTCAGGGTTCCTCGGCACGCTGCTTGGGTACACCGTGGCGAACACCTGGTTCTACGCTCTGGGTGCGGCTCTGGCCGCGTTGGCGGGGCAGGAGTTTGTCGCGGCCTCGATACTGGGGCTGTACATGGGGGCGCTGGCGCTCGTCGCGATACTCGTGGACGAGACCGACAACGCCTTCGCCGACGTCTACTCGGCGGCGGTCTCCATCCAGAACGTGTTTCCGAAGGTGAGGCAGTGGAAGCTGGTCCTGGGGGTCACCCTCATCTCTGCGACCCTCGCCTACGCGCTGCCCCTGGCCCAATACGAGTGGTTCCTCCTCCTGATCGGAGCCACCTTCGTCCCTCTATTCGGCACGACCCTCTCGGAGTACTTCTTGGTGAGGAGGGGCAGGGTTGAGACTGAGGAGTTCTACGAGAGGGCCCCCAGAGTGGTGTGGAGATCTCTGATCTCTTGGGCCGCTGGTCTCGTGACCTACTTCGCCGTCGCGGCCTACGCTCCCGACCTGGGCGCCAGCCTCCCAGCCCTGGCCGTCTCTGCCCTGCTCCAGCTGGCCCTGAGGAGGGTGTGAGCCTTGGTCTGGATCGACGTGTGGAGCGGCAGGGTCCCCGTGGCCATGACGATAGCGGGGAGCGACTCCGGTGGAGGGGCAGGAATACAGGCTGACCTCAAGACGTTCGCGGCCCTCGGAGTCCACGGGACGGTTGCGCTTACGGCCGTGACGGCTCAGAACACCACAGCCGTTACCGCCGTTCAAGACATCGATGCAGAGGTGATCAAGGCTCAGATAGACGCGGTGGTCGAGGACATAGGCGTCGACGCCGCCAAGACCGGCATGCTGCACACGTCAGAGATCATAGAGGCCGTCGCCGAGGAGGTGAGGGGGCACGGCTTTCCGCTCGTGGTCGACCCGGTGATGATAGCGAAGAGCGGCGCACCGCTCCTGAAGCCAGAGGCGAGAGACACGCTCATCAGAGTGCTCCTGCCCCTAGCCAAGGTCGTCACGCCGAACGCGAGGGAGGCCGAGGTCCTAGCGGGGATGGTCGTTAGGAGCGTCGAGGATGCCAGGAGGGCGGCCAGGGCAATAGCGGACCTCGGCCCCGAGGCGGTCATCGTGAAGGGAGGGCACCTCTCCGGCCCAGAGAGCGTGGACGTGCTCTACCACGACGGCTCTTTCCTAGAGCTGTCCAGCCCCAGGTTTGAGTCTCGGAACACGCACGGGACGGGCTGCTCCTTCTCGGCCGCCATAGCAGCTGAGCTGGCAAAGGGTGCGAGCATCGAGGATGCGTTCAAGACGGCCAAGAGGTTGGTGGCGACTGCCATAAGGTTTGGAGTGCCCGTCGGCGCGGGCCACGGCCCCCTGAACCCTCTCGCCCAACTCTACAGGGAGTCGGAGAAGCACTCCACTTGGCTGAGGGTCGCCGAGGCCGTGAGGGTGCTGGAGTCCATAGAGTGCGCGGGAGAACTCGCTCCAGAGGTGGGCGTCAACGTGGCCATGGCTACGCCGTACGCTGAGGGGCCGGAGGACGTCGTGGCCGTTCCCGGCAGGCTCAGGAGAGTGGGCACGAGGCTCAGAGCCGCGGCGTGGCCCGAGTTCGGCGCCAGCTCCCACCTGGCTAGGTACATCCTGTCGGCGCAGGAGTACGACCCGAGGGTGAGGGCCGCGCTCAACATAGCCTACGACGAGGCCACTCTGGGCAGGCTGAGGGAGATGGGGCTGAAGATATCTTGGTACGACAGGAGGGAGGAGCCTCCGGAGGTGAAGGCTGTAGAGGGGGCCACGGTGCCCTGGGGACTCAGGAAGGCCGTGGAGAGGGCCGGCGGCGTCGTGCCAGATGTGGTGTACCACACTGGCGACTGGGGGAAGGAGCCGATGATAGTGCTGCTAGGCGGAGACGCCGTGGAGCTGGCCCACCTGGTGGCACGCCTCGTGGAGAGGAGGTGACAGTCCTGCCGAGGCTGGAGAGCGTCGTGGTGAGGAGGGCGGTCTTGGCTGGCCTCTTGTCGGCGCTGGGAGTGGCGATATCTCCGTTCCTGTGGTTCCCTCTATTGGCGTCAAAGGCCTACCCGGGTCAGCACGCGATAAACGCCGTCGCTGGGGTGCTGCTTGGGCCGTGGTGGGCGGCGCTGGTGGCCGCGCTCACGGGATCCATCAGGATAGCGCTGGGAGTCGGCACTATCTACGCCTACCCTGGCGGCATCCCTGGGGCCTTCGTCGTGGGCAGCGTTGCCTGGCTCCTCAGGAGGGCGGGCTTCAAGAGGGTTGAGCTGGCCGCGCTGACGGAGCCCATTGGGACGGTGCTGATCGGCGGAACCCTGGCCACCTACCTGTTCGCCCCCTGGCTGGGGCACGCCAAGATGGCCGGAGCCCTGCTCGTGGTGTGGGCCGGGTGGGCTGTAAGCTCCGTGCCGGGGTGCTTCATGGGGTTCTTGGCTCTCGAGGTGCTGAGGCGTGTCGGAATCACGAGAGAAACTCTCGGCATCTGATCTGCTGGGCAGGAGGACGCTGATCGTCGGTGACGTCGGAGCGGGCAAGACGAAGTTGACGGCAGAGCTGTTGGAGGACCTGCTGGAGCGAGTGGATCCGTCTCACGTCACCGTCGTGGACATGGCCCCCGAGAGGGCGGGAGTCGGGCTCGCTCTGACTAGGTACCTAAGCCTGCCTGAGGGGGTGAGGTACCTCAGGCCCTCCGGCTTGAGGGCGCCGAGGCTCGAGGGGAGGAACCGCGACGAGGTGCTCGAACTTGCGCGTCACAACGCCAAGCTGATCAAGCCTCTGCTGGACCTCTA
Organism: Thermoproteota archaeon; assembly: GCA_037917695.1. GTDB lineage: Archaea > Korarchaeota > Korarchaeia > Korarchaeales > Korarchaeaceae > DRBY01. The sequence continues at coordinate 3,215 of JAVCBV010000005.1, forward strand.
CAGAGCTCGCCCGACTCCCGTCCTCGTGGTCAACGATCTGTCGATCTACCTGCAGTCCGGCCCCCTCGAAGACGTCGTCTCGTGCCTGAACCTGAGCCGATCCTTCCTGGGGAATGCCTACTATGGCTCTAGGCTCGAGGAGGATGCAGGCAGCGGACTCAGCGTCAGGGAGAGGAGGCTGGTAGAGGAGCTCATGAGGCTCGTGGACGTGGTCGTTAGGCTTGGGAGCGGTCGCAACAGCCGACTGGCACAGAGGTGACTCACAGCGGCTTCTTCAGCTCGAAGGGCTTCCAACCCAGCTTCTTCCTGAACTCGTTTATGGCCTCGATGGCCTTGAGCTTGTCCTCCTTGCTCATCTTCTTCGACCTGAGCACCGCCAGGAACAGAACCCTGGTTCTGGAGTTTATCGTCCTCCTGGAGATGCCTTGCTCGAGGTCCTCCTCCAGCTCCCTGAGTATGCCCTTCACCTCCTCCACACTGTCCAAACCAGGCTTCCCAACGTCCCTGACCTCCCTGCCTAGGTAGAGGTGGCCCTCCTCCACGACCACGAACTTGCCTCCCTCGTAGGTTATCCTGCCCTTCACGATGCGGTCGTAGAACTTCCAGTTGTCCGCCCACTGCGGGTCTCTCCTCTCCAGCTCCTCGAGCACCATGGCCCTTATCTGCCTGGTAGAGGTTCCGTCGGTCACCCTGGATGCGATCTCCTCCGCTATCTCCCTGGCGGCCTGCTCCGTGGCTCCAGCAGCAATGCACGCTCTCTCTATCTTGGACGGGTCGAAGTCCTCCAGCGACCCGTCCATCTTCACTACTCTAACCTTCTTGACCTCCTCACACTCCGACATGGCGCCCCGCCGCTCGCGCATGCTGGCGGTTTGAAATAAGGTCTCAGCGAGTTCAGGGGGATTTCGTTAAAGTTGCCAACTGAGGGGCAGCTGAGTGAATGACTTGTCATTGAAGCTCTTTGCTTGATCTGCCAAATGAAGGCTCTCGTCTGATCCGAAGAAGCTTTATCAAAGTTCCATGAGCGGAAAAAGCGAGGTTTGAGAAAAGTTCCTATGTTATGGGTGGCGTGGCTAGCTGGGGTCGCCAGCCTAGCCCTATTGTCTCCGGCGCCCAGCTGGACTAAGAAGAGTGGGGTTAGTTGGGTCCAGGCATCGGCTGTCCTGGCTGCCGCGCTGGCCTCAATGACTCTTACAATCAGAACGCTCAGGTCTGGGCAGAGGCTTGAATTCGTCTTCTTGGACTGGTACCTCGTCCCGCTCGGGATCCCTCCATAATCAAGTGAGCAAGGGCGGAGGTGAAGAGCGCCTCTGCCAGCGCGCCCCTGGAG
>JAVCBV010000034.1:0-15076 GCA_037917695.1 Thermoproteota archaeon
ATGTCAAAGAGCAGAGGTGTCGGGACAAATTGCAGTCCCTCCTCTTTTGCCAGCTGAAGTGCTTCCTCTATTGGGATTAGGGGCGAGGTCAAGATCCCTATCACACTCATCACTACAGCCGGAAGGAAGCCAGACAGCGGTCCTGAAAATCCCAGGTCGAAGATCTCGTCGCGATTAATCGGAATCTTCCCGCTCCTTATGACCGCACCAAACGTTCCCAGTGGCGGAGGGCCGGGAATGAATATTGGGGGCTCCCACTCCCCGCCCCAACGCTTTGTTGCAAGCATGTGACCAAATTCGTGAATCCCTAGTATGGAGAAGAGAGGTATAACGAAGAAAACTGGGCTTATCAGCCTAAGCGACATGCCAAGCGAGCTAATGAACTGTACATCTACCTTCGAGACCAGATCTAATAGACTCTTAGACATCAGCCACCCGCTTATCCAGACGGTCACAAGGCATATCGCGAGGGAGATCAAGCTCTTCCAAGCCTCCAAGGGTTTGGGCCGCCTAACGGTCCTAACCAGGAGGTACAGCCTGCCATCGCGGGTCTTGAGGAGTTTGGGTACCATGTCGTACTCCATCAACTCCTTTGCCACCCTCGCGAAGGCGGTCTTGGGATCTGTTCCCGGCCTCGGCGAGACTATCAGATCGAGGCCGCCGGGGACCTCCTGCGAGTCTAGAACCTCGAACTCCATCGAGATCAGGTGGAGCGGATCGGGTCTGTACTGAGGCCACATCACTGCTTCGGAGGCATCTCTTCAGAGAGGGGTTAAAAAGCCTAGATTGCACGACATAAGAGAGGGGATTGGTTGGAAATCAACCGTCCTAAAATAAGGAGATTTGATCCCTCAATAGATCTAAATAGCGTCGTAAAGCTCAACAGAGTATTCCTGCCGGAGAACTACCCCTCCTACTTCTTCGTTGAGAACTATAGGAGGTGCCCCGAGGGCTTTCTAGTTGCCGAGGTCGAGGGAAGGGTCGTTGGGTACATTATGTGCAGGGTTGAAACCGCTTTCACCGAAGACGAGACTATCAAGATGGGTCACGTCCTCTCCGTGGCTGTCGACAAAGACTACAGGAGGAGGGGTATTGGGACGCAGCTCATGCTTCAGGCAGAGGAGAACCTCAGGCGAGACAGAGGGATTGACCTAATGTACCTAGAGGTCAGGGTATCAAACGAACCAGCCATTTCCCTCTACAAAAAGCTGGGATATGCGATATTGGGGATCATCCCCAGGTACTACGCCGACGGAGAGGACGCCTATCTGATGTACAAGCCGACGTCGGAGGCCGCAACGAGGGATGCGATAATGGAGACCTTGGGTTGGAGGGTTAGGCAAGTAAATTAGGAGCCTTGGCCTCCTTCTGATCAGGTCGCGATGACCAAGAGAGCTGCCAACAGGGTGGATCTCAGGGGTAAGAAGTCCCCCTTACCTGTGGTGAATGTAGCCAAACTCGTGAAGAAGATAGAGGCGGGCACCTCCTTGGAGGTACTCGTAGACGACCTGAGGTCCGTGGAGGATATTCACAGGTGGTCAGAGAGAACCGGGCACAAGATTGTGATGTCAAAGAATGAGGGGGGCTACTGGAGGATAGTGATCAGGAAGAGAGCATGAGCGTGGCTGGAGGAGGGGGTCTCCCTGGAGGAATTGCAGTTCGGAGCGCTCAGAGTGCGGGGGTGGAGTAAGGGCTGCGAAATCTGCTGGAAGGGCGCCAAGATGGTGCTCTTCGTGACAGGCTTATGTCAGAAGTACCAAGAGTGTCCCTACTGCACGATAACTCCCTGGAAGAGGGAAAGAGACATCGTGATGGCGGATGAGGTGCTAGTCAGCTCCGACGATGACATCATAAGGGAGGCTCGTCTCATCGAGGCTTTGGGAGCTGGGGTAACCGGCGGAGAGCCTTCTCTATTCCCAGAGCGTGTGGAGAGGTTCGTCAGGCTCCTGAAGAACGAGTTTGGAGCTAGCTTTCACATACACCTCTACACGAACTCTCTGGGAATCAGCGAAGCGACTCTGGCCATGTGGGCCGATGCTGGATTGGATGAGATTAGATTCCACTGCTGGGACGAGAGAGACTGGGAGAAAATCAGGCTTGCCGTCGATTACGGGTTCAGGGTAGGCGCCGAGATGCCTTCAATACCGGGCAGCCCGTGGGAGGACAGGCTGAGAGACTTGGCTCTATTCCTAGACCGAGTGGGAGCCGAGTTCCTCAACCTCAACGAACTGGAGTTCACAGAGGGAAACAGGAAGAATCTGCTGGAGATGGGATTCAGGCCAAGACCTGACAGTGAGGTGGCTGCGCAAGGAAGCTCTGAGGCTGCTAGACGCGTGCTTAAGTTCTTGGAGAGGGAGACGTCCATCTGGGGCTACTTCTGCCCGGCCGCTCAGAAAGACTACCAGATGTGGATGAGGTGGAAGAGGCGGGCTAAGAACGTGGCCAAGCCTTACGAGTCTGTGGACGAGAGCGGCTCCCTTGTCTACGGGGTCTTGAAAGGAGATTCAGAGGCGATCTCTAAGGCACTGGACCTACTTCTGGAAAGGGGAGTTCCCCCAGAGAGGATCTCTGTGGAGGAGGGGGAAGTGAGGGTGGCGCCAGAGGCGGTCATGGACCTAGCCGAACTGCTTCTGGAGATAGGCGTGGAGGGAGGGCTTGTTGAGGTAGCCCCCCTAGACGAGAGGTTGGTTCTGGCAGAGTACCCTTTGGAGTATCTTACAAAGAGATCAGGCAAGAGGGAGTGAGGGGAGCGAGTTCAGACCAAGATCTCTTCTCCGCCCTCATTGGGAGCAAACGCAGATATTCCAAATTGCTCCATCAGCTCTTTGGCAAACTTCTCTGAGAGTTCGCCGTGGACTGTCATAACGGCCTCAGGCTCCACCTGCCCTACGAAATATCTGAGGCCGCTGTCGCTCGCGTGGGCGGAAAAGTTGAGCTGGTTGACCCTCATCTGAATCTCGTACTCCTCTCCGTCTATGGTCATTCTGCCTTCCTCTAGGAGCCTTCTTCCCTCAGTACCCTCGATCTGGAACCCAGTGAGTGTAATAGAGCTGTTGGGGTCGTCCTTCAGCTGCTTGATGTAGTAGTGGACGGGTCCGCCCTCGAGCATCCCAGAGGTGGTGAGTATGACTGTCGGTCTCTTCACCAGCTTCTTCCTGAGCCTCCACCCGTCAACAGGCTTGATGAACCTCTCCACGTACCTCAGAATGTCGGGGTCCCTCACCCTATCTGGGTAGGCGTCGGTTATTTCGGCCCCCCTCCTAGCCATGCCGTCTAGGAACATCTGGCCTCTGTACCCTCTGGCCTTGAGGGCCATGGCTATCTCCAGCAGTCTCCCGATGGCGAAGCCAGCGATGACGGCAACTCCATTCGACTTCAGCGTCTCCATGACAACCTCCTTGAGGAGCATCTCCTGCCCTTCTCTCTTGGGGTGCTCCTTGAAGGCGTACGTGGACTCCATTATGAGCAGGTCTACCTTTGGGATCGAGAGATCCGCGGCCGGCATCAATCTAGTCTCCATGACGTTCAGGTCTCCCGTGTACAGCACCGACTTCCCGTTGTACCGGATGTAGAACATGACGCTTCCTGGTATGTGGCCCGCGTTGTACGCCGTCACCTCGACCTCTCCTATCCTAAACGGCACTCCGAACTCGATGTGCCTGAAGTTCTGTATTGCCTGTCTGGTCTCCCTCATTCCGTACGGAAGCTCGTGCTCCCTTATCTTGGCAACTTTGATGGCATCCGCTAGTAGTATGTCTGCGTACTCCCTTGTGATGTCAATCGCGTAGATCTTCGGCCGTTTTCTGGACTTGAACAGGGCAGGGATCCCTCCCGAGTGGTCTAAGTGGGCGTGGGACAGGAGGACTGCGTCTACGTCCTCGACCATGGGTGGGAACTTAGGCTGGCTCTTTGGGACCAGCTTCATCCCATAGTCCAGCAGTATCCTTTTCCCTCCGGCCTCTAGAAGAACAGCCGTGCGTCCCACCTCATTGTGTCCACTTAGCACTGATACCGATATCTTGCTCATACCTTAGCTCACTCCCTAATTGGGACGGTGACTCCGAGGGCCTCCCCTCGGGTCCCGCCTTATCACAGCACATTTCCACCCATCACTATTTAAGTTCGGCCACTCGGCCACGGAGGGGTCCACCATGGGGTTCATCTCATACGAGGATTTCTCCAAGATGGACCTGAGGGTCGGCCAAGTTCTCTCTGCTAGGAAGATCGAGGGTATTCAGAAGCTGCTCCTTCTAGAGGTGGATCTGGGGAGCGAGAAAAGACAGCTCGTTGCTGGCATAGCAGAGCAATATAGTCCAGAGGACCTAGTAGGGAAGCAAATCGTGGTGATAGCGAACCTGCAGCCGAAGAAGATCAGAGGGTACTGGTCCCAGGGGATGCTCCTAGCGGCGGACGTGAACGGAAAGCCAATTCTGCTAGTTCCGGACAGGCCAGTCCCCCCTGGCAGTAAAGTCCTCTAATCTCCTCAGAGGCCGGGGAACCTGTAGACTTCAACCCCCCGATCCTCTATCTCCTCGAAGTCTAGATACGCCACTCCCTTCCTCTCGAGGGCTCTCAGCAGTCTCCTCGCCGAGTCAACTGGAACCCCTAGCTCCATGGCTAGTTCTTCTACAGTGAGCCTCCCCCCGTGCTCCTTAGCTATCCTCAGGGTCTCAGCCTCGTACCTGCCGACGAGAACCTCGCTCCTCTTCTTGAGCCTAAGTAGGTAGATCGCCCCGACTGCCATGAAGAGAAAGAGCAGTGAGGGGAAGATCCTCAGCGGGTTGGACGCCGCGGCCACTGCAAACACTATCCCAAGCAGAGCCATTAGCGCGGCAAACCCGATGAGGGCGAGGGATAGGAGATCCCTCAGCTTGATCCCCTCACACCTTGCCCAGCTCTTCCTTGAGCCTGGCTAGATCTTCCTCTACGGCCTTCTCGATTTCCAAAGCCTTGAGTTCTCTCTCGATTTCATCTCTTTCCTCAGGCTCTAGGAGGTCCAGCTCGCCGCTCGCTGCCACGAGTTCGTCTATAGCGGCTGCCCTGGCCTTCATATCCTCGATCTTACTCTCGGCTCTCTCTATAGCCCTGGCAGCGGTGACCACATCCTTCGATAAGCCAGTCAGGCTCTCCTTCACCTCAACCTGGGCCTTTGACACCTCGTACTCTGCCTTGAGCTTCTCCTTCTTGGCCTTGAACAGCTCGATCCTAGTTTGAAGTGTCTCCCTGACTTCATTGAGCTTCTCCTCGTCCTCCTTCATGTCTGCTATCTTCTCCTCCAGATTCTTCAGCTCTGCTTGGAGTACGTGCTTTCTCTCAAGAACCTTCCTGGCGAGATCTTCTCTGCCGAGTTCGAGCGCCCTCCGGGCCTTCTCATCGAGGTTCTTCAGCTTCTCCCGAATCCTCTCGGCGTTAAACTCGAGCTTCTTTCTAGCGGTGATAGCCCTGGCCAGGGCCATATCCACATCGTGTAGCTGCTGGACTAGTTTGTCGTACGCGTAGTCCAGCTGCTCACGAGGGTCCTCAAACCTGTCCAACAGCTTGTTCAACTTCGCCTCAATAGTCGCAACTAACCTGTCCCAAAAGCCGGTCATGGGAATCTGAGCTAAGCTTCCTTAACCGCCGATAAAAATTTGATCCCCAGGTTCCAGCAGTCAGCCCTCCGTTAGAACAATCATGGCTGCTCTGGCGGCCGTCAGGAGTCCCGACCTCGTGGCCTCGGGTATCTCCCTCTTCTCCGCCTTTGGCCCTCCCTTCACCGTGCCCTCGGCTATGTTCCCGTCCACAACCAGGATTGCAGCAGACGAAGCTCCGAGTATCCTAGTCATGACGAACAGCGTGCTGCACTCCATCTCCACGGACGTTAGATTCATGTCCTCTGCCTGCTCCAGCAGCCAGTCCTCGTCAACGTAGAATGCATCCATAGAGACGATAATCCCCTCCAAGACCTCCAGGCCCAGATCTCTAGCCGTGTCTGCAAGTTTTACGGTGAGTCTGGGGTCAGGAACCGCGGGAAATTCTGTGGGAGCGTAGAAGTTGGACGTGCCGTCCATCCTCACGGCGCCGTGGGGGACGACGGCTGACCCGATCTTCACGCCCTTCCGTAGGGCCCCGGTTGTCCCGACTCTGACGAAGCGGCTCACGCCAGCCCTCGCAAGCTCGTAGATGGCTATCCCCGCAGAGGGCCCTCCTATCCCTGTAGAGGCTATTAGAAGTTCCTTACCTTGAAACTTGCCAGCAACGAGTCTGAACTCCCTGTTTTGAGATACAAGTCGAGGATCGTCTAGCAGCGATGCCAGGAAGTCTACTCTCCCAGGATCGCCGGTAAGGATGGCTCTGTTAGGAACCTCCCCAGGGGATATGAGGAGGTGAGGCAGGACTTCGGACGCGGACATAGAATGTTAGGGCTCCAGAACCTTAATTATTAATCTCCGTGGGGCGTAAGCTAGCCATGGAGTTTGACGAGCTGATTTCTCTAGTTGATCGGGCTGGCGAGCTAGCCCGACGATTCGACGCGGAGTACTTTGAGATCAGGGCTCAGGCGGATCTGTCAGACGGTCTCTTCATCAGGAATGGGGTCGTCGAGGCATTCATTCTAGATTCTTCATCGGGCTTGTCTGTGAGGATGATTGTGAACGGGGGTATGGGCTTCGCATCCACCAACCACCCAAAGAAGCTGGCGTCAACCGTTGAGGAGGCCTACCGAAGCGCATTATCCGCTTCCAAGGCTGGAAAGAAAGTGCGGCTGTCGGCTGAGGAGTTCAGGGTAGATAAGTTCACGTCTCCTTTCGTGAGGGATCCTCTCGAGGTTCCCCTCCAAGATAAGGTAGAATTCCTCAAGGCAGTAGACACCGCAGGCTCAGAGAGGGACGTTACCGCCAGGGTGCTTCTGCTGATAGCCTCGCGGCAGTTCACTCACTTCATAAACAGCGAAGGAGCCAAGATAACTGGTGACGTGCGGAGAGTGACCCTGAGGACTACTCTGACGCTGGTATCTGGGGCTCGATCTACCCAAGAGTTTGAGCAGCCGGGTGGGAGCGGTGGGTGGGAGATCGTAGAGAAGTGGAGTATGGAGGAGAAGGTTGCGGGGCTTGCTGAGAATATGAAGGAGAGACTTGAGAAGGGATCTCCCGCTCCTAGAGGCAAGATGGATGTTGTGCTCGGACCTAAGGTGACCGGCCTAGTGGCTCACGAGTCGACGGGGCATCCCTACGAGGCCGACCGCATCCTCGGCCGAGAGGCGGCCCAGGCGGGTGAGTCTTTCGTAAAGCCGGAGATGCTGGGTCAGAGGATAGGTTCTAAGGTCGTCACGGTGATAGACGACCCGACGATTCCCGGAAGTTACGGCTTCTACATGTACGACGCTGAGGGCGTTAGAGCCAGGCCCAGAGTGCTGATGAAGGCCGGGATAATCAATGAATTCCTCCACAACAGGGAGACCGCAGCTGAGTTTGGCGTGAGGAGCAACGCATCTGCCAGAGCGAGCAGATTTGACAGGGAGCCCATCATCAGGATGGCGAACACCTACATAGCCCCGGGTGACATGAGCGTCGAGGAACTCATAGAGGGCATTTCAGAGGGCGTGTACATCAAGAGGTTCATGGAGTGGAACATCGACGACAGGAGGTACAACCAAAGGTACGTGGGCTCCGAGGCCTACGCGATTAGGGGCGGTAGGCTGGCGGAGCCCGTGCTTAATCCGATCCTTGAAGTCACCACGCGCTCGTTCTACTCTTCCATAGATGGCGTGGGGAAGGACCTAGAGTTCGAGGCAGCGACCTGCGGCAAGGGAGACCCGGGACAGGGCGTGCCCGTGTGGACCGGAGGCCCAAGCCTGAGGCTCAGGGGCGTTGGGCTGGGGGGTGTTTAGAATGTTCCATGAGGAGAGTGTTAGTCTTGCTGAACTCGCTCTCAAGCTCGCGGAGGCAAGAGGCGCAGACGAGGTGGCGGTCCACGTACAGTCGATGACAGCTAGGCAGGTTAGGTTCTCCAACAACAAGGTCGACATCGTCAAGTCGTGGATTCAGGTCGGGTTGGAGATGCAGATAGTCAAGGATAGGAGGGTTGTGGTCGTCTCTACGACGAACATCACTGAAGAAGGCTTGGAGAGGTTCATCGAAGGCGCGATGGAGAGAATCTCAAGAGTGCCCCCCAGGGAGGTCTACGCTCCACTACCCGAGGGTCCCTTTGACTATCCGGTGATCCCAGGCCTGTACGATCCAAGGGTCGAGAGCGACCAAGAAGCATTGGTGGAAGCGGCCACAAAAGGCATTGAGGCTGCCCTCTCCGAGGGCGCAAAGAGGGTTGCCGGGGCTGTAAGGTCCTACGCAGGTCACGAGTGCCTACTCACGACAGGAGGCGCAGAGGTGTGTGAGCGCTTCAGCAAGGTCAACATGGAGGTAAGGGCTCTCGTAGACGATCTGGCCACTGGGCACGGAGTCACCTGCTCTAGGAGCCTCGACGGAATAGATCCAGAGAGGGCCGGCAGAGAGGCAGGGGCAGATGCTGCAGCCTCCACGAATGTGGTGGATGCAGAGCCTGGAAAGTACGACGCGGTCTTTGGGTGGAGCGCGATGGCCACGCTCATGGGGGTCTTCGGCTACATGGCGTCCGGGCTCAGGGTGCTGATGCAGATGTCCCCCTATGTTGACAAGCTGGGGGAGCAGATTGGTTCTGAGCTTATCACATTGATAGATGATCCGCTGGCAGAGGGGGGTTATGCGTCAAGGTCGTTCGACCTCGAGGGGTACCCAACGAGGAGGAACACTATAATCGAGAAAGGAGTCTTGAAGACATTCCTACACAATAGGCTCACGGCGGCGTACTTCAGAACAAAGTCCACGGCAAACGCTGGTTGGGTGGACCCAGCACCGTGGTACGTCCGCATGGAGCCAAGAGATTACGGTGAGGATGAGATAGTTGCCGAGCTTAGAGATGGCATACTGGTGAAGAACGTCACATACCTTAGGTTCCAGAACTACAGAACGGGAGACTTCTCGGCCGTGATTAGGGACGGCGTGTTCAGAGTTAAGAGCGGAGAGGTTGTGGGGGCTGTCCGCGGTCTACGGTTGAGCGATAGCGTACTGCACCTCCTCAGAGACGCCTTCGCTATAAGCCGGACAACCAGGCCAGTAACCCACTGGTGGGCTGAGTGGGGGCCTCCCGTGGAAACGCCTATGCTGGCTGTTAGGCGGGTTGGGTTCACTGCTGCTATGGTGTAGCAGGCGTCGCCGTCAATCTGGCCCTAGCCTTAGCGTACCTCCACAGTGCGGCCAGAGCCTTAGCTGCCCTCTCTGGGGCCGGGTACACTGGGATGCCCAGCGACTCCAGTCGCGAGTTCTGCTCAGCCACCTCTTGAGTGACGTCGAGAGACACGACTACCACAGGCTTGCCGTACTGCTCCACCACCTGCAGGATGTAGTCCGTAGTCCTCTTAGGCTCCATAAGGGGCACTGAATAAAGCGCCATCACCATGAGAGCGTCTATTGAGTTCGACCGGGCCATCTCACGCATACCAATCAAGTACTGCTCAGGAGTAGAACTCCCAGTGAGGTCCAGAGGGTTCCCTACCGGGTAATACGGGGGGAGCTGCTCCCTGAGCCTCTTCCTCGTGTCTTCGTCGAGGTCAGGAACCTCAAGTCTCTGCTCCTCCAGCGCGTCGACGGCAATGACGCCGTACCCCCCGCCGTTGGTTATTATGCCGACCCTGGGCCCCTTAGGGAGCGGGAGCCTGGCCAGAGCCCTGGACGCGTCTAAGAATTCCTCTGTGGAGTAGGTCCTCACCACGCCCGACTGCTTGAAGGCTGCCTCGTAGGCTGAGTCGGAGCCCGCTAGGGAGCCGGTGTGACTCTGAACAGCCCTAGCTCCCTTTTGACTTCTCCCCGCCTTGAACACAACAATCGGCTTGTGTGTGGACACTCTCTTGGCAGCCTCCATGAACCTCCTGCCGTTGGACAGACCCTCGACGTAGATTGCTATGACCCTCGTCTCCGGGTCCTTCGCGAGGTACTCTATTAAGTCGGCCTCATCTACGTCGACCCTGTTGCCGTAGCTCACGAAAAGGCTGATTCCCTTCCCCTCCATGGCCAGCCACGTGAGGATGGCCCCTCCAAAGCTCCCGCTCTGGGTCAAGATGGCGACATCTCCCTCAGGTGGCCTAGGGAGTCTGTCGGAAGGTGTGAATAGCGTGTCCAGCCCGCTCTTAGGTCGGTAGATCCCCATGCAGTTCGGCCCTATTACGCGTACTCCGTGCTTCTTGGCGGCCTCCTTGAGCCGCTCCTCCAGCTCCACGTTGCCAACCTCCGAGAACCCTCCTGAGATCACGATGGCAGCCTTCACCCTCCTCTCTCCGCAATCTCTGACGACTTGGGGTGTGATTGGCGCCGGCACAGCAACTACCGCAAGGTCGACCGCCTCGGGAAGAGTGGCGACTGAGGGGTAGCATTTCAGGCCCAGTATTTCGTCCGCTTTCGGGTTAACGGGATAGACCTTACCCTTGAAGTTCTCTAGAAGCTGCCTGAGGACCACGTGGCCCAGCTTCTCGGGGTTCCTCGAGGCGCCGACTACGGCAACCGACCTGGGTTCGAAGAAGGCGGCAATGCCCTCGCTCATCAGTGGCACCGAGCGGAAGGTTGGCCCGTCTCATCTTAAAAGAGAGGCCGGGCTCATATGTCGAATGGTCAGCTCTGCCCGCCTCATGGACATCAGGGAGGCTTTCTTGGAGGCCAGAACGCACATCGAAAGGGCTCTGTACAGTGACCTGGAGGCGCCCGTCGTCAGGGCTTCCTGGAAGCCTCTGGAGAGCACCCTCTCTCCGACAGAGTCTCTGGAGAGGGCCGGATCAGTCGCAGGGATTGACGGAGGGAGCGCTTTGGAGGAGGCAAACCTGGGGCAGAGGGTATACGCTGTGAGTTCTGCCGCCGCCGTGTTCAAGGCTGGCTTCAGACCTGAAGAGCTGAGGGTCTACCAGGTTGGAGTGATAGACTTCTTCAAGGCCGAAGATCGAGTTAGGATATACAGGGAGGCCCTCGAGGCTAGGATGGCGAGCTACGTAGCAGTAACTGGGCTGGCTGATCTGATACTTCTAGACGGCTCAATTGAGGCAAACCTCATCGCCGAGCCTGTTTTCAAAGCGGTCGTGCCAGGCAGATACGCCAGCTTGGACGAGGAGGAGAGAGAGGCCATACTCAGGGAGTTCGAGAAGGTGATGGGTGAAATTCCCCTTTACTCAATCCTCCGTGTGGTGACGGCCTCGCCAGCGATCCAGAAGGAAGTTGAGGAGGCCGCCTACAGGATAGTAGGGGAGGCAAATGAAGGTGAGTACAGGAAGTCTCTCTTGGCGGTCTCCGCCCTAGAGAGGTTGGAGCAGGGGGTCTCAATTATGGCGTTGATTTCCGCAGCTAAAACCTCAGGAGTAACTCTCGTGAGCGTGGCCAAGAGGTCCTCTGCCAAGTCGCACTTCAGATCGGTGAGACCGGACATAGCGCTGGTCCAGAGGTTCACTCGGGGGCCGGGCTATACAAAGCCGGTTGTACAGGACGTTCACGTGAGTAACTACATCCTCAGGGCAGCCTCGAGACTCTTGGGAAGCGGGGTGAAGGACAGCGTCACGCTTACCACGCTGTACGCCAGACTGGCTGAGGGAGCAGCCCCGCTGAGGATAGAACTTCTTGGTGCACCGAGTGAGAGCGAGATTGAAGATCTCCTCGAGACTCTATCTGGGATGTCTGTCTGGGGCTACCCTTACCCCCTGAGGAGAGCCCACGAGCTGGCGAAGATTGGAAGGGCAGACCTAGAGGCTGGGCTGAGAGCCATAGGATTCCTGCCCGAGATGACTGGGAGGGAGGCGTTGGGAGAGTGAGCCTAAGGCCTTCAGATAGGTTGGGAACCGTTGTCGAGGTTACAACCCCCATCCAGGTGGAGTTCGTCGCAGAGGAAGGCGTGACGCCTGAGGTGGGAGACTACGTCGCCGTCGTCCACGAGGGAGGCTCTTGGATCCTCGGGATGATAACTCACGTGGAGAGAGGAAGCAGGGAACTCTCCGGCAGGAGTCTGCTATCGGCGTCGGAGGCTGACAGGATAATCGAGCTCGTCGGAGAGCCTAGGCAGTGGGCCAGGGCCAAGGTCAAGCTCCTCGGCAGGGTCGAGGAGGGCCCCGGTGGAGTCAGTCTCGTGCTGCCTAGGACCCCGCCTCCAAGCGGCGCGGGAGTGTACAAGGCCCCGGCCCAATCTCTCAGGGCGGTCTTCTCCCCAGACTGCCCTGGCGTGCCGATAGGGAGCCTGCTCACTAGGAAGGAAGTTAGGGTCCTGTTGGACCCAAACGAGATGATCTCAAGGCACCTGGCGGTTCTCGCGGTCACGGGAGCTGGGAAGTCCAATGCTGTGGCTGTCATCGTTGAGAGGCTGCTGGATCTCAACGGCGTAGTGCTGCTGTTTGACCTCCACTCTGAGTACAGCGGAATGACCCTGAGCCCTGGTGCCAGGGGAGAGGTGGTCACGCTCGATCCAAAGATAAACGTGAACTCCCTGAGCCTTAGTGAGTTCTCCTATCTGCTTGGGATAAGCTATGAGAAGGCAGCGAGGCAGTATATCTACCTCCGCAGGCTGTGGAGGGCCGCATGGGACTTAAGGGGGAAGGACTTGCTCGACAGCGTCGTCAGAGAGGCTGGCATAGAAGATCCAGAGCCTGGAAACATCCTGGACGGAATGATCGCGGTAGCTCAGATCGCGAAGGACGCCATTGAGTCTGGCGAGGAGACGAGCAGCGCTGTGCCTATAGCCGGGGGGGTCAGCCTTGTCGTTGACAAGGATGCGAAGAACAGCCTATACGGCCTAATATCGAGGCTCACTCATTTGAAGGAGAGTAAGAAGCAGCTCCTCTCTGCAACTGCCCCAGAGATAATCTCCACGCTGGAGAACGGGAGAGTCGTCGTAGTGGACATGGGGCCGCTGGGTGAGGACGCAGCAGACGTCCTCGTCGGGCACACGTTAACCACATTGCTCGTAAAAGCTAAGGAGGTAATATCGGCCAAGAGATCTGAGGAGCAGCCGCCCGAAGACGCGCCTCCGCTGCCAGTCATGGTGGTACTCGAGGAGGCCCATATCCTCATACCCAACGACAGGGACACCTACACCAGGTACGCAGCGTCGAGAGTGGCCAGAGAGGGAAGAAAATTCGGCGTGGGGCTTACGCTCGTGAGCCAGAGACCGAAGAGGCTTGATCCAGACGTCCTCTCCCAGATGGTCAATAAGATAATCCTCAAGGTGGTCGAGCCCGAGGATCAAGCCTACGTCAGGAGGGCCACGGAGTTCCTAAGTGAGGACCTGGTCAGTTACCTCCCATCCCTGAACGTGGGCGAGGCGGTAATAGTAGGTCCAATGGTCAGACTGCCCGCCATCGTGAAGGTCGATCTATTCGGAGGGAGGAGGGGAGGGGAGAGTCTCAGAGCCACGGAGGAGTGGGCTAGGGCCGCCAGTAGCCGCCGTTCCCAGCCGAGCAGAGGGGGATATGATGAGCTGGTGGGGTGAGAAGCCTTGGTGAGGTTCGTTCACGCGGCGGACTTTCACCTCGGCAGAAGGCAGTACGGCCTTGAGGAGCGTGAGAGGGACTTCTTAGATGCATTTAACGAGTCAATTGACAGAATTGTGACAGCTCGCCCCGAGTTTGTGGCATTCTCCGGAGATCTCTTCGATTCCTACAGGCCTTCGCCCACGACCCTCGTGTCTGCCTTCGTCGGACTCAGGAGGATCGTTGATTCCGGGATTCGAATCTTCGCGGTAGCGGGGAACCACGATCTGGGTCCACTCCCTGGAGGCGGGAGAGCCTCGCCCTTGCCACTCTTCGAGGAAGCGATGGCGGGGCTCTTCGTAAACCTGAGGTACTCCAGACCCCTCGAGGTCCTTAATGGGCTGGCCATCGTCGGCCTCCCCTATACGCCTCGTCAGGAGGCCGCCACGCTGAAGTCTGCCCTCGAGAGGATCGCAAGGAGAGCCAAGGAGGTAGGTAAGGAGGGAGTTGTAGCAATCCTCCACCAGGCGGTCCACCCTCTAGTCCCCCCTCAGAAGGCAGAACTCAGCAGAAGCGTCCTAGACCGGATTGCATTCAGCTACTACGCCATGGGCCACGTGCACGATCGGAACTTTGCGAGCGAACAGAAGCAGAGAAGGGCCCTAGCCTACGCTGGCTCCACAGAGGTAGTAGAGGAGAGAGAGGCGGACAAGGTGGCCTTGTACGGCAAGGGGTTCTACGTCGTGGAACTCGACGGAGACGTGGCGACGATATCACCCGTGAGCCTAGAGTCCGTCAGACCCTTTTTGACATACAGGAGGACTGTGGAAACGGAGGAGGAACTTAAGAGACTGCGGAGAGAGATAGAGTCTGATGTACTGGAGAGAGACTGGCTAAAGCCTCCAATCGTGAGGGTATCGCTCGCGTCTAAGAGGCTTGGACCGGAGTCGGCCAAGAACTTGCAGATGAATCTTCAGGATACGCTGTCTGAGAAGGTTTTGAGGGTGTTCGTACGATACCGCTCGCTTCAGCGGGAGGAGAGTGAGGACATACTCTCCAGGCCGGTAGTCGACGTAGAAGAGATATTCGGGGATCTCATACCCGATGAGAAGGTTAGGAGTCTCGCCCTCGAGATCTACAGGCTCTACACGGAGGGGAAGGGCAGCAGAGAGCTCGTCAAAGAGCTCGAGAGGATCTACCAGAGGTGGGAGCCTTGAGAGTAATGAGAGTGAGGTTGAGGAACTTCAGGTCGCACGAGGAGACCGAGGTTCCATTTGACGTCGGTGTAAACGCCATCATAGGCCGCAATGGGGCTGGAAAAACCTCCCTGCTGGAGGGCATCGCCTACGCGCTCTTCCCAGAACTCTTCAGAGGGTTCATGGAGGATCTCGTGAGGAGAGGCGCCGGGTTCTTGGAGGTGGAGCTGGAGTTCGAGCAGGCTGGCAGGGTCTACAAGGTCTGGAGGAGGAGGGACAGATCTGGTCCTCAAGCCAGGCTGATGGTAAAGTCAGACGACGGTTGGAGGCTCCTCCAGACCTCGCAGAGGGACGTAAGCCGGGAACTCGCTAGAAT
>JAVCBV010000043.1:0-4478 GCA_037917695.1 Thermoproteota archaeon
CAACTACAGAGAGATTCCTGCAATAATAGACCTCGTGCGAGAGCTTGGAGCGCAGTGGTTCATGGCGTACAATCTAGTTCCCACCGGGAGGGGTGTGTTCATCGAGCAGTTTGACCTCTCGCCAGAGGAGAGGGAGGAGCTGCTGGCGACGCTCTGGCATAAGCTGAAGTCTGGGGAAGGGCCGAAGGTCCTCACGACGGCTCCTCAATTTGCGAGAATCGCTCTGCAGGCAGAGAGAGCAGACGGCTGCGCAGGTAGGCTCGTGCTGCCCACGCATTTCTACGACGCCGAGCTGAGGGGGAGGCTGGAGTCGCTGGCGGACTTCATAGGAGGCTGCGGGGCTGGCAGGTTCTACATAGGGCTCTCGCCGAATGGAGACATTAGACCCTGCGTCTTCTTCCCCAAGACCCTAGCGAATATCCTCGAGCTGAGTGAGAGGTTCGAGGAGTGGTGGAGGTCCGACGAGTTCCTCTGGGCCCTCAGGGACAAGGATTCACTGAAGGAGCCCTGTGGTACATGTGAGTTCCGATACGTCTGCGGCGGATGCAGGGCGAGGGCGTACGGTTACCTAGGGGATCCCCGGGCTCCAGACCCTGGCTGCGTGATCGTGGAGAGGTTCCTCCAGAGGGCTCCAGCGAGCATATCGGGCCTAAAGACTCAGGCTGATGCCAGTTCTAATTAGCAGAGTTAATTGAGCCAAAACCCCTCTTCAGAATTGAGAGATGCTCCGTGGAGGTTCCAGTCGACTGGACATCCGTCGGCCTTTTAGAACATGAAAACATACATGGAAGTATTTAGTTAATACACAGTTATTATTTAGATCTCCTCAGCTCCGGCTTGATGGGCACCATAACGGTGGTCCTGCCAGACGACTTGATAGAGAGGCTTAGGGCCTACATGAGGAGGCGTGGAGCCAAGAAGGGAGATCTGTCAAGGTTCGTGTCTGCAGCCGTGGAGAGGGCTCTTCAGGAGGTAGAGGAGGAGAGGATCTTCGTAGCCCTACTAGATGGGAAGGAGGTTGCCAGGGCAAGTAGCCTCAGGGAGCTCGCTGAGTCGCTCAGGAAGAGCGGGGTTGATCCTGCTGAAGTCAGGGTCAAGATGATTCCACCTCCTCCTCCAATGGCGAGAGCGGGGGCGAGGGTGATTGAGCGTCGTTGAGGGAGTCCCCGTGGTACGCGTGAGGTTCATCAACTACCTCTCTGGAGTGACTTACCCGCCCGAGGGCACTATAGGGGCCGTTGTGGACACCGGATACCAGGGGTTCGCAGCAGTACCGCCCGAGATATTCAAAGCCCTCAAGCTGGGGCAAGATGAGGTTAGGCGATTGGTTCTCGCGGACGGCAGAGTGATCAGCTCTCAGGGAGGATACGCAACTTTGGCGATAGGAGATTACGAGATCGATGGACTCGTGGAGACGTACAATGGTCTGAGCGAGGTTCTCATAGGAGGCGACGCTCTCAGGCGCGCGAGGCTAAGCGTGAACTACTGCCTGGGCGCGGTCACGGTAGAGAGGTGCTGATGGGCAGGGACCACAGGTCAGGAGTTTCTCCGCTCAGACTATGGGCACCACGCTGGCTCTCGGCAGGGGGCTTGAATAGTCAGCCTCTATGCCGAGAGCAGGGGTCGGTGGCTGAATTCCGTACATGACATAGGAGCCAGCCACCTCCTGTATCTTCCAGTGAGTGTCCGCAACGTGCTCGAGGTAGTGCGGGAGCCTCTGTCCTTCCTTGAGCGCGGCAAATGCTATATCCCCCCTATTTTTCACGATCTGAGCCATAGAGTAGTAGATCTGGAGGGCCCCGTGGGTTCCGAGCGCTGTCTCGAGGCTGTCCAGCCCGAGAAACCACATCAAGGCTCCGTTCGACGAGACCGACCTCATTGCGTGCTCAGCCTTCCGGAGCGCCCTCAGGTAGGTCTCGGGCGTCGCTGTGCCCGGCGGGAAGAGTGTGTACCCACCCTCGAGGCCGGGAATTTCTGGGTATACGAAGGCGCTTTTCCTCCTGAGATCTTCGCACACGTAGCCCACCAGAAGGTTGTCCACAACGCTGGCGGGGTTGAATGCCCCGGAAGGTATGCTCACTAGCGCTCCTCCACCGCATAAGAAGGCTCTCAGAGGGTTGACTATGATCGGGAGGTACGACTTACCGGCCCCGTGGCCTAGTTCGAATAGGTTGACAGAACCTCTCCGCCAGCCCCCACCTAGTATCTCATCTAAGCCGTCTACACCAGTGGGTACACGGTTCTTCGACAGATCTGCGGAGGATACTTCTGTCTCGCCTCCCTTGGCTTGACTATCCACTCCCATCTAGAGATGTACTTGAACCTAGCCCCAGCGAGCGTAAACAGATACCTCGGCTGCCTAACCTCCAGGCCCCTCATCTTGATGATCCTCAGAATCCTGACCCTCCTTCCCTCGAGCTCCTCGGTGTCTAGTAGGACCACGGAGTCTGACGTGAAGTCGAGGGGCGAGACTCTCTTCCCCTCACACACTATGAGGAGCTTCCCGTCGTACTCCCTCTCCACTTCCCTAACGGACCTTGCAGCCTTGGTCCTCTCCTCCTCAGTCAGCTGGAAGGTGAATCCATCCCACGAGTCTATCACGATTAGGTCGGGCTTTCTCTCGGCGAACTCGAAGATCAGCATCGGAAGAGCCTGATCGCCCGACCCAGGTGGGAGAGAGGCCCCTCCCTCAATCGTCAGCAGGTCTTCCGGCAGCTGGTTCACCCAGGGGAACTGGTTCCTTATCTGCCTTTCAGATGCTATGGCAGACGCGTAGATTACTTTCTTCCCATTCTTTACGAACTCAGAAGAGACCGTCAGAGCGAAAGCCGTCTTTCCCGTCCCTGGATTCCCCCTGACAACCATGCTCTTGGCCCATGGCGAGTCGAAGAACAGCTTGATCTCAGCGGGGAGGCTTAGACCTTGCATACCGTTAGCCCCGACAGAGGGTATTGTCCCTATTGAGTTCTATATGATTGAACTCCTTTAGATCTCCCTACTTTCTGCGGGGTCCCTCCTCAAACTCAAACGGCTTCGGCGCTATCACGAACTCGCAGTGCGGGTCTCCCCTCCCCTCGCACCTCACCTCCGTCCCGTAGAGCCCCTTCTTGAACATGGCCGAGAAGAAGCCCGTGAGCTCGCCCCTCATGAAGTGACACGAAGGTCTCCCTTGCTCCATCCCCGCCTCGAAGCTGCCCCAGGTCCTTATGACAACCCTCCCCTCCTCGGGATTGAACTCCACCAGCTCGGCTCGGCTCACCCAGCCGAGCACCTCGATCACCCTGAGATCAAACTCAGCCAGCTCCCTCCCCCTCAGCTTGCTCCTCTCCAGCCACTCTCTGTAGCTCTCGTATCCCCCGTAGTAGCCCAGCTGGTACAAGAGAAACCTGCCGTCGTCCCCCCACTTCTCGTATATGTTCTTCAGGGCCCCGGCAAGCCACCTCTGCCTCAGCTCTATCACCCTATCCTCTCCAAACGCTTGCTCAGAGTGGTGGACGTCCAGGGCGAGGTCTCCGAAGGTGGCCTCGCTGAAGTAGACATCCCTCACGCCCTCTATGCGCTCGATAGATTCGATCAAAGGCTCCACATCAACGCCCGTGGCGTCTATGAAGAAGCACCACCAGCCCTTGTCAGGCTCGTCCGCCTCGTGGTGGATCCCCCAGAGGATGTTCACACCCCTCTCCGCAATAGCAGTCGCTACCTTGGCGATCATCCCTGGAACGTTGTCTACGAGCACAGAGATCTCGACCATCCTCTTACCTGAGGGATCGAAGATTCTTGGGAAGTGTAGCCTATGTTTCTTCTCGCTCATTTCTCTATTCTGTGCACAGGTCACAATAAAAGATTTCGGAGGTCAAGCTGTTTTGGAAACGATATTCGCTGTGAGGAGGGCAGAAGTCCTCCAGGAAGTAGGCCTGCGGCCATTTTTGATCACCGTATGTCGTGAAACGGCACATCATAGACCCTATCTCCTCGAGCCTATCCATGAGTTCGGCCAGGGGAACTGGCTCGACTGCGGGGAACAACCTGGGACAGCCTCGAGATAAGAGCGCAACTATGACAGCGAGGCAGCAGGCTACAGTGAAGAAGATTGGCAGACAGACTCTGGTGAGCACTGCTGCGAGCATACATGCTAGTTCCATGAGTCCTAAGATTAGACTCGTTAGAACGGGTGGTCGAGACGATTCGTCTACCCAGCTTATGGACTCATTCCGACTTTACCTTCTTCAGAACCCTCCCGGAGGCGAGATCTAGCGCCATCCGGACGGCTCTCTCAAGGGTCGCTAATGGGAGGCTCGCCACATCCTTCTCGAGCTTCTTCGCCACTATCTCTGACGAGTAGGGGGTGTGTATGAAGCCCACGACAGAGTTCAGCCCCAACAGATCCACCTCTCTGAGCGCCACGTAAGACACCAAGTTGCAGATGAAAGTCCCGGCGTGGAACGAAGGTCTTGCGGGAATTCCTGCCTCCTTAAGCG
>JAVCBV010000089.1:0-4474 GCA_037917695.1 Thermoproteota archaeon
GCGTCAGAGTGCATGCTCCAAGGGCGGATAAGGTGATCTGGGAGAGAGTGAACAGGAAAGAGAGGCGCCTGGCCATTAGATCGGCCATAGCGGCAACGGCCTCCCTGGAACTCGTCTCCGCCAAGCACAGGCTTGGCGTCCTCAGGGAGGTCCCGGTGATAGTGGTCGATGATCTAGCCTCTATTACGAAGACGAGGGAGTTCTACGAGTTCCTACTTAAGCTCGGGCTGGAGGAGGAGCTGCTCAGGTTGAAGAAGAGATTCCGAAAGATCAGAGCCGGAAGAGGCAAGATGAGAGGTAGAGTAAGGCAGAGGGCCAAGGGCCCGCTGGTGGTGTACCATGAAGACGGGGGTATCGCTAAGGCCGCTAGGAACGTACCTGGAGTTGAAGTGGTTAAGGTCGACAACTTGGGGGTGATGCACCTGGCCCCGGGTGGAGTGCCAGGCAGGCTGACGATATGGACCGCTGGAGCCATTGAGGCGCTGAGGAGGGCTGAACTTCCATTCTTGAGGAGGTGATTTTATGGAGTTCGACCCATACAAGATACTAATCCGCCCGGTGGCCACGGAGAAGGCGGTCAGGCTGTTGGACACAGAAAATAAGCTAATCTTCATAGTAGACAGGAGGGCCAACAAGCTCATGGTTAAGAGGGCCGTCGAGGAGGCATTCAACGTGAAAGTTGTGAAGGTGAACGTTGCTATAACCTCCAGAGGAGAGAAGAAGGCGTTCGTCAAGCTGAGCCCAGAGTTCAAGGCCAGAGACTTGGCTTCCCAACTTGGCATACTGTGAGGTGGTGTAAATGGGTAAGAGGATTCTTGTTCAGAGGAAGGGCAGGGGCGGGATACAGTTCAGATCCAGAGCCCATCTGAAGATTGGACCAGCTAGGTACCCGCAGATAGGACTAACAGAGACTGTCAGAGGCACCATAGTTGAGTTTATGCACGAGCCAGCTAGGTGGACTCCTCTAGCTAGAGTGAAACTTGAGAACGGTCAAGAGATGCTGTACACCCCGCCCGAGGGTGTACACGTTGGCCAGGAGATCGAGATAGGTCCTGGTGCGGCCCCCGTAACAGGCAACATCCTGCCTCTCTCCGAGATACCGGACGGGACGCTGGTCTGCAACGTTGAGATAAGGCCGGGAGATGGCGGAAAGATCGCGAGGAGGAGTGGAACTTACGCTCTAGTATTCTCTCATGACGGAGACAGGGTAATCTTGAGGCTCCCCTCGGGTAAGGATAAGATAGTCACCGGCAAGGCCAGAGCGACTATAGGCGTCGTGGCTGGCGGTGGAAGGATAGAGAAACCACTTCTTAAGGCAGGAAATGCCTACTACAAGGAGAGAGTTCATCCGAAGCGCTGGCCAAAGGTCAGAGGCGTGGCTATGAATCCAGCAAGCCACCCGCACGGAGGCGGTTCGCACAAGAGACCTGGAAAGCCCACTACCGTGCCTAGGACGGCGCCCCCAGGCCAGAAGGTCGGTCACATAGCCGCCAGGAAGACTGGAAGAGCGAAGAAGAGGGCAAAGCTGTGATGTTTCCAAACTTTATATGGGGGGTCGCCTGAGGAGGTCTTGAAAATGCCCAAGGAATTCTACTACAGGGGGTACACGCTGGAGCAGCTCACTCAGATGACTCTCGACGAACTGGCAGAGGTGATGCCAGCTAGGATAAGGAGGACGCTCAGGAGAGGTCTATCACCAGAGAACAAGAAGCTCCTAGAGAAGATCAGGAAATACAAGGCCGCGGGAGTAAAGAGAGTAGTCCGTACTCACAGAAGAGATATGCCGATACTGCCGGAGATGGTCGGCATGAAGATAGCTGTCCACAACGGCAAGGAGTTCATCGAGGTGCAGATAACCCCTGACATGATAGGCCACTACCTCGGCGAGTTCGCCATGACCAACAAGATAGTCCAGCACGGCAGGCCTGGCAAGGGTGCAACCAGATCCAGCAAGTACGTGCCGCTCAAGTGAGTTGAGAATCTTCCGAAGTTCGACTGTGGAGGCTTCGTGCCTCCGCCAACGCTTACTCTTTATAGCACCCTCAACCTCACCTAGCTTGACGAGTGGGAGTGCCGGGGTAGCCTAGCCCGGACCAAGGCGCCGGCCTTGAGAGCCGGTGGCCCCTCGGGGGCCGCGTGGGTTCAAATCCCACCCCCGGCGCCACACTCCCACCTAGTTCTCTCAGGAACTCTTTTCCTGGGGTGAGTGAGAAAGAGCTGACCCAAAACTTGGGGATCAGGACAGCATCACGATGCTGATCTTGACATCCTCAGGTATAGAGATGCCCATGATCCTCCGGATGAACCTCTCATCAGGATTAATTACGTCTATTATCCTCTTGTGAATCCTCAGCTCGAATCGATCGTACTTGTTGGTTCCCTCGCCTGAAGGATTCCTCAGCGTTGTGATTCTGAGCCTCTTGGTAGGCAGGGGAATCGGCCCTCTGATTCTGACGCCCATCTTCTCAGCCACTTCCTTGAACTCCTTTGCAGTGGACTCCAGGCTCCTCACGTTAGTACTGACAAGCTCTATCCTGAGGCGCTCCACCATTTCCTATCCCCCAAGTCCTCTGGTTTTGCCCGATTGGACACGCAAATAAAAGGGTGGGGAGGGAGGTTCCCCTACTTCTTCCTCTCCATCGGCTTGACATCGAGCACTATGCCGGCGGCGACCGTGATACCCATGTCTCTGACGGCAAACCTACCCAGCTGCGGGAACTCCTGGTACTTCTCGATGACGAAGGGCTTAATGGGCTTCATCTTGACGATGGCGGCGTCTCCCTTCTTGATGAAGGAGGGGTTCTCCTCTATCACTTGGCCGGTTCTTGGGTCGAGCTTCTTGAGGATCTCAACGAACCTGGCGGACACGTGGCCGGTGTGAGCGTGAACCACCGGCGTGTAGCCGGCGGCGATGGCGGTCGGGTGCTGGAGCACGACTATCTGAGCCGTGAACTCTTCTGCCACGGTGGGCGGGTTGGCGGGATGCCCAATGACGTCTCCTCTCTTGAGTTCCTTCCTCTCGACCCCCTTCAGGTTGACTCCGATGTTGTCGCCGGGCTCGGCCTTGTCCAGCCTCTCGTGGTGCATCTCTATGCTCTTGGCCTCGGCGGTCTTGTGGATTGGCTCTATTATGACGGTGTCTCCAGGCTTGAGCACTCCAGTCTCAACTCTCCCCACGGCGACCGTGCCCACTCCGGTGATAGAGAACACGTCCTGAATCGGTAGCCTGAGCGGCTTGTCAAGGGGCTTGGGCGGAGCCACGAATGTGTCCATTACCTCGTAGAGAGTTGGGCCGTCGTACCAAGTGATCTTATCGCTCTTCTTGTAGACGTTATCGCCCTGCAGCCCGCTGCAAGGCACGAAGTATATCTTGTCAGGATCGTAGCCGACCTTCCTGAGCAGCTCAGCGACCTGCTCCTTCAGCTCCTCAAACCTCTCCTTGCTGTAGTTGACCGTGGGGTCGTCCATCTTGGTGATCGCAACAGCCAGCTGGTTGACGCCCAGGGTCTTGATCAGGAAGACGTGCTCGATGGTCTGAGCCTGTACCCCCTCACCCCTCTTCGCAGAGACTGTGAGGATGGCAGCGTCGGCCTGGCTGGCCCCCGTTATCATGTTCTTGACGAAGTCCCTGTGGCCTGGGGCGTCGATTATGGTGATGAGCTTGTGCGGAGTCTCGAGCTTGGTGTGGAACAGATCTATGGTCATACCTCGCTCTCTCTCCTCCTTGAGCCTGTCGACCACCCAGGCGAACTTGGCGTCGTGAGCCAACTCCTCGGGTGGAAGCTCCTTGATTATGCCGGCGTCCCAGTAGAGCCTCCCTATCAGCGTGGACTTGCCGTGGTCGACATGTCCCACGAACACGACGTTCACGTGCTCCTTCTCAGGCATCTCACATCACCCTCAATACACATAATACCGCGACTCAGCGGGTCCTGGTCAGGTTTCCACTCGCGTTTTAAAACTTATGTGACTTAAGCTGACTGCGATGTCTACACGTCCTCGTTGGGACATTACGACGAGTGAGCTGGACCAGAAGGAGCTTGTTATCCGTAGAATGGGCCTAGCCACATCATGGGCCTGCCTAGGACCGGCTGGCTCTATGCTGGCAGCGGCGCTAGCTTGCGGGAGGGTTGGCTGTCCCTTGCTACCTGGATACGGCCCTCTAAACCTTGCTGCCCTAGCATTCGCGATAATGCTCTTCTTCTACGCTGACAGGGCTATCAAGACGATACGAGCTGGAGATCCCAGGCCGTTCTTTAGAGTACTCTTAGTAGGGGGAGTGGAGATACCGCTTCTCGGCCTGGCGTCTTCCCTCGCAGCTCGAACTGGGGAGACGCTCCTCACGTCGCTGGCATTCTCAGCACTAGCGTACAGCATACTGGCCTCCGGGTGGAAGAGCCTCACTCAGCTAATTGAGGGAGCCTCTGCTCAGGAGCAGAAGGAGAAGAAGAGGGCAAAGTGACGCCGATCGGAG
>JAVCBV010000006.1:0-4460 GCA_037917695.1 Thermoproteota archaeon
GGCAGTGGGGGAGCGAGACCCTCATTGGAAGATCGAGGACAACAGACTTGTTAAATTTAATGACCTACCTGAAGGGTACGATCCTAACGAGGTTAAGGAAGGTCCCATCTTGAGTTTTTTCAGAGCTTTAATTCGGCAAGGAGACCCTTCACCCTGCCGGATCTATCTCATTCCTACGGCCGAAAGAGCCGGTAATCCGGGGACAGAGAGGGGAGCGCATAGGACAAAGGAACTTCTGGAGGATTTGTTTGAAGTTGAAGGCTGTAGGGATTGCAGGGTTTTTGTCAAGCCGATAGACGTCAGCAACCCCACAGATCACAGAGAGCTATACCCTGAGATAAGGAGAGTCGTGGAGACCGCGCTGAACTCTCTCGCAGGGGAAGTCGTGGTTGTCACTGGCCACGAGGCCAAGCTGATCTCCCGAGAGATAGGAGACCTGGAGAGCGACAGGCTCAGGGTGGTGCACAACCCCAACTACCGAGAGGGGATGTCCAGCTCCGTCAAGAGGGGCGTGTCGGCCGTCTCCGAGAGGGCTGAAGCAGTGACCATACTCCCGGCCGACGTGGCCTTCATCTCGAGCCGCATAATTGACGTCCTAATTGTGGAGTACGCAGCTAGGCGCCCAAAGATAGCAGTGGTCACGTACGGCGGCAGGTCTGGCCACCCGATACTGTTCAACAGGAGTCTGATACCGGAGATCCTCGAGATAAGCGAGGAGACGATGGGGTTGAAGTCCGTGGTTCGGAGGCACGCCGACGAGATCCTCAGGGTTCCCGTCGATGAAAAAGAGGTTCTGTTGGACGTGGACACCCTTGAGGACATCCAATCCTACCTATCTAAGGCTCCTCGGTAGAACCCCTCCTTAGCCGCCCGAGATAGGTGGGAATACGACTATCTCGTCCCCCTCTTTTAGCTCCTCGTCGAGAGGAACGTGCAGGCCGTTCTTAGCCACCCAGTAGTAGTATCCGAGGAGCTTCTTCACTCTGCCGAGCTTGTCGGGAAACATCCTCGCCAGCGCGTCCAGAACGTCCTCTACGGTCGCTCCATCAGGAAGGTCCAAGGTTAGATGGTCGACTCCTACGCGGTGTCTCAAGCCAGCGTAGAACCTAACCTGGACCTTCACTCTAGCCTCTATCTTACATGCGCGGCTGTGCCTCTTAAGCAGTTTTCCCTGCGATGCCTCCTCCCGCTCTCACTCCTGTGGGACCACTCCAGCCTTCTTCAGGGCGAAGTACACCTTCTCCGGCGTGGCAGGTATCTCCGTCACTCTCACGCCTGTCGCGTTTTTCAGAGCGTTGATTATCGCGGCTGGAGTGGGTATCAGAGCCATCTCACCGACTCCCTTGGCTCCAAACGGCCCGTACTCGTACAGGTCCTCCACGTAGATCGGCTCCTCCACCTCCGGCACGTCCAAGGCTGTGGGCAGCAGGTAGTCCGTGAAGTTTGGGTTCAGGATCTTCCCGTCCTCGAACTTCAGCTCCTCGCACAGGCAGTAGCCCATGCCCTGCACTATGGCCCCCTCAACCTGCCCCTCCACGAGCACGGGGTTGAGTATCTTGCCCGCCGCCAGGGCTGGCCAGACTCGGAGCACTCTGACCTTACCTGTCTCGAGGTCGACCTCAACTTCGGCGACGTTCGCGATGTAGCTGAACGCCGGGTACGCGTAGCCGAGGCCTCTCTCCATGTCGAACGTCCCCTTCGGAAGGAAGAAGTACCCAGTGGCGCTCATCTCGTAGCCCATGCGGTAGGCCGCCTCGACCAGCTCCCTCCACTCGATGTAGTTCTCGGGGTTGTCCCTGACGTAGGCCCTCCCCTCCTTGATCTCCACCTCATCTGGACTGCACTCCAGCAGCCTCGCTGCAGCCTCATTCAAACGCTCTCGTATCTTCTTGGCCGCCACGTACACGCCGATCCCGCCTATGCTGGACCCTCTGGAGGCGTGGGTTGCGCCCGTGTCAGGCGCGTCGCTGGTCCCGCCCTTGACCTTCACCAGCTCCACGGGCACTCCGAGGACCTCAGCCGCTATCTGAGCGTGAGCGGTCCAGCTACCCTGCCCTATCTCACATATTCCCGTCTCCACCGTGACGCTGCCGTCTCTGCTGAGGATCACCGTGGCGTTGGACCAGTCGGGGACTCCCCTGCTGGTGCTTATGCCGTGGTAACCGCAGGCTATCCCGATGCCCCTCCTGATCCTACCACCCTTCCGCTCTCTGTACCTCCTCCACTTCTCCCTGAAGCCGGACTTCTCGCCCAGGAGCTTCACGGCATCGTATATGCCGACCGAGGACTCGAGCAGCTGATCCGTTATGGTCCTACTGCCGGGCCTGAGCAGGTTCTTCAGCCTTATCTCAAGCGGATCCATCCCCAGCTTCTCGGCAAGCTCGTCCATCTGGCTCTCAGCTGCAAACTGGACCTGCGGGTTTCCGAAGCCCCTGAACGACCCCTCGAACACCTTGTTCGTGTAGACCAGGAAGCCGTCCACCTTGGCGTTGGGAATCTCGTAGGGGCCTCCCGCGTGCATAGTCGCTCTCCACAAGACGTACGGACCTCTGTTCGCGTAGGCGCCTGCGTCTAACACGATCTTGACCTCTATCGCCCTCAGCTTCCCGTCGGAGGTGGCGCCGGACTTGTACCAGACCACGGCGGGATCCCTCTTGCAGGTCGATGTGAAGCTGTCCTCCCTGGTGTAGACGAGCATGGCAGGTCTGTTGGTCTTGGTGGCGACCAGGGCGGCCATTGCGCAGACTAGGGGACCCATATCGTCCTTTCCGCCAAACCCACCTCCCACGTAGGGCTGTACGATTCTAACCATGCTGTGCGGGATTCCAAGGACTCTAGCCGTGATGCGCTGGCACAGGTGCGGGTACTGAATCGAGCCTATGACGGTCACACCGCCCTGAGTGTCGGGTATGGCGACGGCAGCCTCCGTCTCCATGGGCGCGTGCTCCTGGTGGCCGGTTCTGTACGTGTTCTCGACTACGACGTCGGACTCCTCGAACCCCCTCTCCACGTCGCCCTTCCTAACCCTGGTCATCTCGGCTATGTTGGTCCCCCTCTCCTCGTGGACGAGCACATCAGTCCTCTCCATGGCCTCCAGTGGGTCGAAGATCGCGGGCAGCTCCTCGTATTTGACTTCAACGAGTTCAGCCGCTCTCTCCGATAGATCTGGGTCGGGCGACGCGACTAGCGCGACCGGCTCGCCCACGAACCTGACCTTCCCCTTCGCCAAGAGGGGCTGGTCCGGTAGGGCGTAGCCCACCTGGTTCTCTCCCGGTATGTCGGCTGCCGTGAAGACCCAGACGGGCCCGAGCTCCAGGCCCTTCTCGGGCCTGATAGAGAGGATCCTCCCGTGAGGTATCGGGCTCTTGACTAGCCTGATGTAGAGCGTGTCGGTGAACTCGAAGTCCCCCACGAACCTGGCCCTGCTAGTCACCTTGTCCAGGGCGTCAATCCTGTGGACGCCCTTTCCGACGACGAGGAACTCCTTCGCCCTCTCAATCTCCTTGAGGAGAGATTCCGCGCTCATCTAGACCCACCCCCCACCGCCACAACCTTCTTCGCCGCCAGTTCGATCGCGTGGACTATCTTCACGTAGCCAGTACACCTGCAGAGCACTCCGAGCAGAGCCTCCTTTATCCTCGCCTCGTCCGGATTGGGGTCGCGGTCCAGCAGAGCCTTCGCGGTCAGGACCATGGCCGGAGTGCAGAACCCGCACTGAACCGCTCCGGCCTCTATGAAGGCCTCCTGTATTGGGTGCAGGGTTCCCTCCTCAGCTAGCCCCTCGACCGTTACAACGCTCCTTCCCTCCACTTGAGGCGCCAGCATGAGGCAAGATCTCACAGGCTTCCCATCGACTAGGACGGTGCACATCCCGCACTCGCCCGTCTCGCAACCCCTCCTGACGCTGCGGATCTTCAGGTCCCTCCTCAAGAGATCTAACAGCGAAACGTTCGGGCGGGTTAGAACCTCCACATTCCGGCCGTTTAGCTTGAACCTGACGAGAATCTCCTCAGGCATCACCCACCACCCGCTCGCGAAATAGCCTCCTCAAGAGCTCTCCTCGTCAAGACTACAGACATGTCGATCCTGTACTCCTTCGAGCCCCGCACGTCCGTTATCGGATTGATGTCTTGTACGACCCCTTTGCTGGCCTCTCTAAGGACCTCGGGCGTCGGTTCTCTCCCCTCGAGGACGCTCTCGACGTGTCTGGCTCGCACCGGGGTGGGGGCCACGGCGCCGAGCGCCACTCTCACCTTGGAAATGACGCCTCCGCTCAGCTCGACCAGCGCGGCTGCAGATACCACGGCCAAGGCCCCCTCTCTCACCAGGCTTGTTTCTGCTTCTATATCTTCTGCCACGGCTTCCTCGTACTGGAAAATCTTTATCGGAACGGCGAAACGCAGCCCCGAGACCGGCGACACTATGAGCGCCTCGCCTCGGTCAAGGGTTTTTATCTCCCT
>JAVCBV010000145.1:0-4456 GCA_037917695.1 Thermoproteota archaeon
CATTTGGAAGCATAAGCTCCGCGCTGGTCTCGCTGTCCTTCGTGGCCCTCTCCGCCCTCGCGTTCAAGTTGGGGGCTGGGAGGCTCTGGAGGGCTGCTTCCACCGGCTGGACTGCGCCTGGACCCGTGGTCACTCCCAGAGAGTGGAAGCTCTGGCGAGGACCCATTCCGCCGTCGCTGATGAAGGATCTCAAGCTCATGTTCAGGAATCCGAGGATGCTGGCTGCAACGTTCTACTACATGCTGATGGGGCCTCTGCTCTTCCTGTTTCCAATAATTTCTGGAGCCAGAGAGGGTGCGCCTCTATTACTGGGAGAAGCCCTTCCGGCCATAGCGCTCTTCATAGGGGGTATGGGTGGCTGGGCTGTCGAGTACATGTACGTAGTGGAAGGAGAGGGTGCAAAGCTCCTCTACCTGCTTCCTATATCCCGGGGGAGGCTCGTTGAGTGGAAGGCGTCCGTCATCACCCTGCTCAGCCTTCCCGTGGTCGCGGCCATTACCCTAACTGCCGCCTGGTTGTGGGCCCCCCTAATCGGGCTCTCGGCGGGAGTCACCTACCTTCTGACGCTGGCTGGCTCCACGATGATCAACTCTCTCATTATGGCCAATCAGCTGCCTCGAGAGCCCAGCTCGTGGACTCAGCACACATTCTCGAGGGGCGTGTTGCTGTTGGTATTCTTGGGGGAGCTTGCACTGTCCGCCGTGCTGGCTGGTGTCGCAGCGCTGCCTCTCCTGTTGAACATGCTAGGATTTCAGGTAGGTCCTCTAGGCCTGCTCCCCGGTCCAAAGGTGATCGCGCCGCTGGAAGCCGCGGCGCTCCTCGCGGCAGCCTGGGGATTCAGCAGGCGCTTTAAGGGCAGCCTCTGAGGATCTCTGTCATCTGACTCTCAACCAAACGCTTTTTTCTCACCTCGATAAGCTAGATATATGACGAGCTGGGATTAAGCGCGAGGTTGATCTCTTACAAGGGGGTCTTCAAGACCTACGGGTACCTGCTGGTCCTCAACGGCGTCACGGTCGACTTCGAGCCTGGAGTTGTCCACTCTCTGGTAGGCCCGAATGGGTCTGGCAAGAGCACCATGCTAAGGATGGCGGTAGGGCTGACGAGGCCGGATCACGGAGAGGTCTCTGTGGCAGGCCTGAACCCAGCCAGAGAGCCTGAGAGGGTAAAGAGGATCGTGGGTTACGTCCCTGAGGAGGTCTCCATCTACGAGAGCCTGACGCCGGCAGAAACGTTCTCACTTGTGAGCTGGGCTTATGGCTTGGGCCGGGGTAGCGAGTCGAGGATTAACTGGATAGTCGATCTGTTCGGCCTAAGGGGAGATCTCAACAGGCTGGTTGGCGAGCTCAGCCTTGGCACGAAGAGGCGCCTGATGATAGGGCTCGCCCTAAGTCACGACCCACGCGTCTTGGTTATGGACGAGCCCTTCTCGGGACTTGACCCGGAGGGGGCCATCCTTGTCAAAGAGATCCTGAGGAGGTTCGCAGAGGAGGGGAAGACCATCCTCTTCTCTACTCACATCCTCGAGCTAGCAGAGGCAGTGGCCGACGTAGTGACCATACTTCACAGAGGGAGCGTGGTGGCGAGGGGCAGCCCGGAGGACCTGAGAGGTCTTCACGAGGCATCTTCCTTGGAGGGCGTATTCGTGAAGTCGACCAAGCTCGACAGACGGCTAAGGAAGATCTTGACGATCCTGAGGGGAGAGTGAGTTGGGTCCCAAAGA
The DNA here is from genome assembly GCA_037917695.1 of Thermoproteota archaeon. Classification (GTDB taxonomy): domain Archaea; phylum Korarchaeota; class Korarchaeia; order Korarchaeales; family Korarchaeaceae; genus DRBY01. The sequence goes on from JAVCBV010000145.1 coordinate 1,724, forward strand.
GCTGGCCGTTCTATTGGCTAAGGAGGCCGCTTACAGATCCAGCTCAGGCTCTAGGGTCGCTCGCCTCGGCCCATTCACGCTCAGCACAGCTGGAATCGTTCGATCGAATGTCGCGTGGGCCGTCCTGTTCTCAACCTTCTCCGTGATAGTCGTGCTGTCGACCGGCCCACTTTCATGCTCCTTGATTCTCTCACTTGGGTTCTTGGGCGTGTTGGAGCTGTTCATAGGAGCGTTCTTCATGGCCAGCACCGTTCACGCGATAACCTCGATGAGGCTGTTGGATCCGCTAGCCCGCACCCCCATTGATGACAAGACGCTCAGACTGGCTCTGCTGGGGGCGAGCGCCTACTGGGGTGGAGTGGCAATTCCCGCAGTGGTTCTTCCTGGGGCTGTCGCGGCAGCCTGGCTGGTGAGGAGTCCGCTACTGATCTGCTGGGCCTTCTTCGAGGCCCTTTGCCTTGCTCTCACGGCGAGCGGTCTGGGGTACCTTGCCGGGGCCTTGTACCCCAGGGCCAGAGGCAGCCGAGCCCAGAGGGCTGCCTCGCTGATAGCCTGGGTTGCATTCTTCGGGCTGGGGGCCACGTTCAACCTCGCGCTTGGGAGGGGTTGGCTGGCTCGGAGTGATCTCTGCTCTCCTCAGGTGGGACTAATACCTCCGTTCTCATTTCCCGCAGCTGCCTTGAACGTACCTACGCCGACGCTCAGTCCTGCGCTGTCCTCTCTAGCCTTCTCAGCGTTCTCCGTGTGGGTGGCTTGGTACGGAGCTGGGAAGCTGTGGCGGGCTATCTCCTCAGAGTGGGTCCCTCTCCCAACCATCGAACCGGCTAGGAGGGCTAAGCGGGTTGCAATACCTTCTCTCATTCCCTACCTCATCGTGAAGGACCTGAAGCTCTTGGCTAGAGATCCAAAGATGCTGGCCTCAGTCCTCTACTACCTCTCGGTTGGCCCGCTCGTGATTCTAGCCACGCTGACGTGGATCGGCCCTGAGCACCCTGCAGCCCTTGCAGTCTTCTCGCCCGTCGCTCTGCTCGTTGGTGGGCTGAGCGGGTGGGCAGCCATGTACCTGATAACGCTGGAGGGGGCCGGCGCCGGATTACTCGCCTCGCTGCCGATCTCTGAGAGGGAGCTGGCCGAGTTGAAGACGAGGCTGACGGTTCTAATGGGCTCTCCGGCATCGGTTGGCTTTTACCTAGTCGCCAACGCCGCTGGTCGCCCCGCGGTAGGCTTGGCGTCGGCTCTGGCCTATCTGGCCTCGCTGTACTCCTCCTCCAAGCTCACCTGCGTGAAGCTGATCCGCAGGCTGGGGCAGGAGCGCAGGGTGTGGACGCTGCACGCGATGGGAAGGGAGCTCATTTTACTGCTACTGTCACAGACAGCCCTGTTTGTAACGATGGCTCTGACGTCGTACCTCCCGGCCATGTTTGTGCCGGGGCAATCGTGGCTCCCGTCTAGCCTGATAAGCGTGGCGCTATCATCTGCTCTGGCGTGGTTAACTAGCCGCAAGTGATCTGCTGATACGCGAGGCTCGACATCATCAGCGCGAACTTGGGCTCACTCTAGCAGGTCCTCGTACTCGAACTTTGCGCCGTACTTGCTCTTGAACGTCTCTCTCATCCTCTCCGCTACCCTTCTTGCCTCTTCAAGCACCGCGGCCTCGTCGTAGACTAGGATTTGGCCGTCCTGCATCAGAACCCTTCCGTCCACGATTACAGATTCCACATCGCCGATTGTCGCTGAGTACACGAGGGACCCAACCGGGTCGTGGACCGGCCATATCCACGGCTTCTTGGCGTTCAGCACCATTATGTCAGCTTTCTTGCCGACCTCAAGAGAGCCGAACTCCTTCTCCCTGCCCAGAGCTCTGGCGCCGTTGATTGTGGCCATCTCCAAGACGTCCCAGGACGTGATAACTGAAGCGTCGAGCTTCGCGACCTTGTGGAGGAGCGCCGCGAACTTCATGGAGGTTATCAAATCCTGATTGTCGTTGCTCGCCGGGCCGTCCGTGCCCAGAGCCACGTTGACTCCGGCCCACATCATCTCAGGGATGGGCGCGATCCCTGAGGCGATGTACATGTTGCTCACCGGGTTGTGGATAACGTGAGCTCCCGCCTCGGCCAGCATCTTGATCTCCTTCTCCGACACCCAGACTCCATGCACCGCGTGGTACCTGGGCCCCAGCACCCCAAGGTCGTGGAGGTATTCAACGTCAGTCTTGCCGTGAACCTTCTTCTGAAGCTCCTGGTCGCCCAAGGATTCACCGGTGTGGACGTGGAGGGGGACCTCGTACTTGTCGGACAGCTCCTTCGCCTTGAGCAAGAACTCGTCGGAGACGAAGCAGGGGTGCATCGGGGCTATTCCAACCATTATCCGGCCGTTCTCAGACCCGTGATACTTCTTGATCAGCCTCTCTGCGTCGGAGATTATCGTGTCTACATCCTCCAAGAGGGGCTCGTGGGCGTTGATCTCGTAGCCTCCCCTGGGCACGCAGCCCCTTATCCCCGACTCTATCATGGTGTCTAGAACTTCGTCATAATACCTTCCGCCGTAGTGGTTGTCTATGACCGTGGTGACGCCGGACTTGAGGTTCTCGATTATCCCCAGCTTAGAGGAGACCCTTACATCCTCGGCCCTCAGCTCTGCGAGCATCGGCCAAACTGAGCTCCTAAGCCACTCCAGCAGGGGTCTGTCAACCGCTAGAGTTCTTATTAGGGTTTGGAACATGTGGTCGTGACC
>JAVCBV010000144.1:0-4456 GCA_037917695.1 Thermoproteota archaeon
GGCAGGCACTTCGGGATGGATGGGTGCCGCGGGTAGTCCCCACAGCGCCTCCTGTCTCTGCTTTGTCAGCCTAGAGTACTCTGCCTCGAGAGATTTGACTTCTTGTGCAACGCGCTTAGCCTCCTTCAGGAGGCTCTCCTTCTCACTCCCCTCAGACCTGGCTATCTTTGTGGTGAGTTCGTTTCTGTATCTCCTAAGCTCGTCCAGCCTGAACTTGACTTCTCTCCACCTGGCATCAAGTTTGACTACCTCATCCACTATCTTGGGATCCATACCTCTGCGTGCGAGATCCTCCTTGAGAATTTCGGGTTTGGTTCGGATGAGTTCGAGCACGCTCCACACTCTGTATCATCATCGCGAGAGTAGAGAGCGATTAAAGCGTTTAGGTTGCCCTATAGAGTGCGTCCAAGAAGATCAACCAGCCACCTATCCCTTAGCCTCCGGACTAGCCTGGTTTGCTTTTTGGTGGTCTCTATACGAGTCTGCTTCTCACAGGCAGGATAATGACCTCTAGAATCCTCAGGCAATTCAACTGCCAAGCCCCCTCAGTCGTTGGAGCCCCTTTATCCGCCCTACGTGTTCAAGAAGGTCCCACGCTAAGCAAGTTTCCGAACCCCCTTCGTGGGGATCAAGAATCCATGTGATGAATTTTATATTAAAGGAGGGAGTTGATTATCTCTGTTTAAGAGAAAAGGAGATTGGGTTGAAGCATCAACACTACTCGATTGGGCTAAGAGTTTCTGCCCTATGGAGCCCTTTGTCAAGGAATTGAGTACTGTAGAAGTTAAAGAACTTGAGAGAAGATCGTTTAACATAGGTTTCATAGTGGGCCTACTCCTTTCTAAGTGGCTCTTAGCGTTTAGAGGTGAGCAGGCCGCGGCCCAGATAATCAAGGAATTCATAGACCAGATATCCGGCTAAGAATCCTTTCTAGGGTGGTACTAGCCGACTAGAGAAGAGGGTCTGGAGGCCTACGGGAGTGAGACAAGAGGAGGGCCCTTGAGAAGATGCGTTTTGACGCAATTGGACTCCTCTGTGAGGCGCCTTAAGCGTTCAGGGGCGCCTCGGTCCGCCCATCAATCCTCACTGATCAGGTGAAGGAATTGACCTCATCGGCGCCAGATGTATGGGCTGCCCTGCCGCTATTAAACGCTAAGGGAAACCTCCCTCGCCCTGCGCGCAGAGGCTAGAACCGCGGCGGCAAATGCACCTATAACCCCGACCCCCTTCCCGCCGAGTTCCCACAGTTCTACGTTGTAAGCCTCGGCGGCTCGGTAAACCTCCTCTCTGGAAACTCGCTCTCTGGTGATTCTCTCTGCCAGCGCAACTAGCTCCGCAGCAGGGGGCGAGTCGAGCAGAACGGCGGCTCCCGGGTTGCTCTCCGGGCTACTTTTCTCGACGGCTAGCTCCCCCACTACAGACAACACTAAACCAGGATCAGCCTCCACGGCTAGAGCCCAAGCGATATTTTTGCAGTCCTTCTCTAGAAGCTTGGGATTAACTAGATCAACGGAGTAAACGGAGATTTTTCCGTAACCGCTCTTAGAGAGTTCTCTAGCAGCCTCCAAGCAGACTTTACCAGTTTCTCCGCTTCCTCCCACATCGTCTAAGCCAATAAACACGATAGGGGGCTTCCCTACCCAAGATGTGTTACTTGACACCGAATTCACCCTCAAACTCGCTTATGAGGAGGGAGAGCACCAACTCATCGACGCCCTCCGACCACCTCCTACGGGCCACTATCTCGTTTCTATAGAGGACTATCGCGGCTATAACGAGCCCAGGCCCAACGTAGACCTTTGGCTTCTGGCTGACCATATCTACCATTCCACGCCTCCTCAACCTCTCGACAAACGAGCTGACCTTTCCGTGTCCGGGAAAAATGAATGCCATTTCCCCATCGAAAGCGATGGTCTTCCTACCTACTATTATGGTGCCCTTCTTCCCCTTTAGCCTTCTGCTGGCTCGTTTGAGGGACCTGTGAATCATGCCAGCATCGGCCACCGTCAACGAGATCCTGGAGCCTTTCTTGCGGAGCCTTGATACAAGCTTGCGCAGAGGCACCCTTTCGCTCTCTTGCTCCTTGCCCACAGGAGACCCCCTCAAACGAGCCACGGGTCCTGGCCGGATGTTCTATGATTGAAGAATAAAAAATTGTGCCTATATTCAGGCTACCGAGGAGGTTCCGACCCTCCTTCCCTCCTCTTAAGCCCTTTCCGCCTCTTCTTAGGAGCTTTGACCCCCTTCAAGCCGCCCCTCTGCCTAGCCTTTCTTCTTCTATCCGCTCTAACGAGTAAGCCCCTTCTCCTACCAGCCGCTCGCCTTCTGTAGGCTAGGTATCCAGCCACAGCGGACGCGACAGCGGAGGCGCCGATCCCAGGCAGGAGCAGGGTACCCTCCACGCCCTGCTCCGAGGGCTCTGTCTCCAAGGGCATCGCTTCTACGATCACCTCTGTCCCGTTAACATCTAGTAGGTAAACTCCAGGGCTCCACGCCGTGAACGAGAGCGACAGATTTCTGGCAGCCCCTCCTGGAACCTTTATCGAATCAAACGCCACCTTCGTACCGTTAACCATCAACTCCACTAGGCAGATGGTCTCGAGGTCGCCCACGTTAGATACCTCTGCTGTGATGTTGACTACCTCCCCCGCCCTTACCGTGCTGTTGAAAACGTGAACACCAGAGAGAACGCACTCTCCAGGCTTCAACACTTTGATCTCCAAGGGCCCTAGCCCACTGACCTCTATCTTGTGCATTCCTGGCTTCGTGAGGTTCAAGGTGAACTCGACGTCCTTCGATGACATCGGCTCCACGATTACGACCCGCTCGTCGGCGACCTTCCCGTCAACCAGCAGGATGAGCTTAACGTCCCTCTCCAGCTCTCCGCTGTTCGAGACCGTCACGTACACTCGAACTTCTTCCCCGGGAGTTATCTCCGAGGAACTCGCCCTGAGCTTGGTGATGTTCACGTCGCCCGGCTCGAGAACGTGGACGGTCGTTGAGAAGAGGTTGCCTACATCTATCCAGTAGTCTCCTGGTTGGTTGAGGGTGAGCTTCCAGACAAGCTTGATCACCTGACCTGGCCCAATGACTCCGCTCTTTGTCTCCAGGTGAGATCCGTCGAGCTTGGCCTCAATCTCGTACCTGCCCTCAGCAGTCCCCTGATTTAGAACAGTCACTCCAAACTGAATCTCCTCGCCCGGCTTTACCTGGTGCTTACTGATCCAGAAGCTGGTGTAGGTGATCTTAGGCCGGGCGATGACCCTGATCTGCGCGTGAGGAGGCCCGCAGTTCGGGGCCTCTTCGAGAGACATACTGCTCAGGTTGTCCCTCCATATCCTGAAGAAGTTCTCAAGCGGATCAAGCTCCGGATCCAGGGGAGGAGGAACGTACACTATCCAGAGGCTGTAATTTCCCGGCTTGGTCGGCGCCCTTAATTTGCCCGTGAGCATGTATGTGCTCCCAGAGGGGCTGGGGATCCCCTCGTAGATCTTGACGTAGGCCTTGCTAGGGGGCGGGTACTCGTTCGCCCACGAAGCTACGGCTATCAGGGCCATTGGAGCCTTGCTTGATGTTCTCTTGAGCCACACCTCCACATAAAACTCGAACTGCTCCCCAACTCCAACTTCAACGGTCTGCTGGCTGCCCTGTATGCTCAGGTTCATGTCAACGTACTTCACCTTAACGTACTCCCCTATCGGGCAGAACAGCGAGCAGGCCGGGGCCGGAAGGTTAGCGAGCCCCTGATCACTGTAAGCTACGACGAGAGTCATGGACACCAGCACGGAGAGCAAGATTAGCGCGAGGCTGACATTCTGTGTCCTCAAGCCACCCTCCACTCGCGCTCGGCAGGGAGGGTATAATAGGTGTTTCGACGCTCGTAGAGTTCGCTCTACCCTCTGGTCGCCGATCGGCTGATAGGAAGTCGTCATCTAAACTACCGCTAGCTGACGACAGTTTTAGTAAGTAAATGATGCCTTGGTTACCAGCTGGCGGTGGTGGGTATGTGCGGCGGGGTCAAGCTAGAGGTAGTTGACGTCAGTCCTCCGGAGGGCTGCAACATAATTCTAGCTCAGTCACACTTCATAAAGACGGTTGAGGACGTCTATGAAGCGCTCGTAGAGTCATGTCCCAGCATCAAGTTCGGCCTGGCATTCTGCGAGTCCTCAGGAAAGCGGCTGATCAGGCACGCTGGAAATGACCCGGACCTCGAAAAGGAGGCCGTGGAGAGGGCTAAGAGGCTGGCTGCTGGCCACACACTGGTCATCTTGCTGAAGGACGCCTGGCCAATAAATGTACTCAATAGACTGAGGGCTGTCAGCGAGATAGTGACTCTCTTCGCAGCCACGGCGAATCCCATTCAGGTAATCGTTGCCGAGACCGACCGCGGAAGAGGAGTTCTCGGCGTCATTGATGGACAAACTCCCTTGGGCGTAGAGGGTGAGGAGGACATAAA
>JAVCBV010000167.1:0-4427 GCA_037917695.1 Thermoproteota archaeon
CTGGCTCAGCTGGTAGACCTCTCTGGATAGGGGGACTCTTGGAGACCGGGGTCGGAAGGGGCTATCTGGTGGCTGCAGCCTCCCTCCCAGGCGTCAGCTTGCCTTGTGACATATCTGCCAGCGACAGGTACTTCGAGGAGGACATCGTCGAGCCTCCTTGGACGCTTAACCCAGACGGCACCATAGATGTCCCGAAGAAGCCTGGCATTGGCGTTGAGGTCGTCGAGGAGAGGATCGAGAAGTACTTGGTTAGGGAGGAGGTGATGACGGCCTGAGTCTCTGCCTGGTCCTGGGGGACCAGCTCAGGCTCTACTCCTTCCCTCACGGGCACCCCTTCAGGAGTGACAGGTACGACTGCTTCCTGCAGCTCCTGAACTCGAGAAGCGACCTGCTGAACTCTGGAAAGGTTGTGCTGTGCCAGCCTAGGATGGCATCCATAGAGGAGGTGGAGATGTTCCACGACTCAGAGTACGTTGAGTTCGTCGCGAGGGCTTCCAAAAGGGGCACGGGCTACCTCGACTACGGCGACACTCCCGCCTTCAAAGGAGTGTACGAGGCATCGCTATGGGTCGTTGGAGCCACGCTCACGGCGCTGGAGGCCGTAATGGGTGGCAGAGCGATCAGAGCCTTCAACCCCGTTGGGGGCCTGCACCATGCCCGCAGAGACAGGGCCTCCGGATTCTGCGTGTTCAATGACATGGCCATCGCGATAGCTGCGGCAATAGAAGTTCACGGAGTCGAGCGTGTGCTTTACGTGGACATAGATGCCCACCACGGAGATGGAGTGTTCTACGGCTTCTACGAGGACCCTAGAGTCTGGATATTTGACGTTCACGAGGACGGGAGGTACATCTACCCTGGCACGGGCTTTAGGCACGAAAGGGGGGCGGGCGACGCGTTGGGCACGAAGCTGAATCACCCCCTGCCTCCAGGCGCCGGGGATGAAGAACTCATCCAGGCCGCAAATGAACTTGAAGCCTTTGCCTCAGAAGCCTCTCCAGAGCTCATAATTCTGCAGGCGGGCGCAGACGGCTTAGCTAGCGACCCCCTGACTCACCTCGCCTACTCCCTAAGAGGGTATATTGCCATGGTGTCCAAAGTTCGAGAGCTAGCAGACAGACACTGTAACGGGCGGCTCGTGGCCGTGGGGGGCGGGGGCTACGACAGGAGAGCCTTGGCGGCGGCCTGGGTTGGACTCGTGGGGGAGTTGGTGAGGTCGTAATTATCGGATTCGAGATATATGAGCTTTTTCAAGCCAATGCCTTGACGAACAGAGCGATGTAGGTCAGAGGGGCGTGCAGTCGCAATATTTTTTAGGTTTGTTGTCAAGAAGCAGTCCTGACAATGCGCCCTCTGCTCTCCATCGTCGGGCTTATACTGATGATATCTGCAATGTTTCTAATTGCAGGGTCTAAACAGCAAAATCATCTTGACTCTTGGGTCGCCCAAAACCCTGTGGTCCAGAGGCTCCATCTGACTGAGGGGAACATTCCCCTAATCGTCGGTGCGATGGGGGCTGCCGCCTTCTTTGCTGGCGTTGCCCTACCTTCTGAGGGAGGTTCTATTTCCACAAGAGGTCTAGATCCAGACTTTCTATCCTTCATGGAGGAGATGAGGGAGCTGAGGAGCCTGAGAGAGATGGGCGCCATATCTCAAGAGGAGTTCCTGAGGAGGAGAGAAGAGATATACGCTAAGTATAGGGATCTCTTCAGGAGGTATCTACAGCGAGCCAAGTGAAGGGCGATACTTTTTTCCATAGTCGAATTTGGAGCCTATTGAGATGCTCAGGGAGCCCACAAGCCCTGACCTAAGCCTCGCGCTCGCTCTCCTCGATAAACGAATTAGAGAGCTAGAGGGAAAGATTGCGGACCTGTCCGCCAGCATAGAGAGAATGAGGAACGAGCAGGACTCTATCTCAGACAAGGTTGACAAGTTGGTCAGGAGAGTTCTCGAGGGGACTGTCATACTGGCCGGCGCCGTGATGGCCTCGATGCTCCTCGGCCCAGTGGGCCCACTCTCTCGGATTTACAGGACTATCACGCTGGTAGCGCTGGGAGGCGCAGTCATACTGTGGGGAATACTCAGAATTGGGACGGCCAGGTTGGAGAGGAGGAAGGCAGAGCTTGATAAAGAAATAGCCAAGAGGGTACTCCAGCTCGAGGATCTAGAGGCGGAGGCCCGGTTGATGGGAGAGATAAAATCCGCTCTTGGCATAGCCCACGGGGGTGACCTGCCCAGAGCATACAGAGAACTCTCAGAGACCGTCATGAAGCTTGAGTCAAGTTCGGAGGCGCTTGAGGCGATTCTAATAGGTCTCAGGGCTCTCGCGGAGGGAGCTCCCCGCGACTACGCTGTGAAGCTTGCTGCTGGCCTCGAGAAGAGGGCTTGGGAACAGCCGCAGGACTCTTGGGAGCGCGCCGCCATCCTGAGCCTGGCTGATGCGCTCTCCAAGGTATCCGAGTGAATTACCTCCCGCGAAGGGCTCTCTCGATTATCCAAAGGGCCCCAGCAACTGCCCCAAGCTCTGCCAGAGTGTATGTTTGGGCCGTGCCTATCACTACGGCATCTCCCCCTCTGGCATCGAGAAGCTCGGCCACGCTCGCTCCAATCTCCTGCAGCTCCCCTGGGCAGCGGATCCCATCAGGGAAATAGACTCCATCATTCCTCACGACCAGAACTGTAGCTCCGTCGGCGCCTGCCCGGAAAGCCGAATCTCTAACGCCCAAACCTGAGTCGACAAAGGCGCCTCCACCCCTTACCAGGACGGCTGCATCTTTGGCCCCGACGGTGAGGGCTCCAGCCCTCACCCTCACCGGGCCTGTTAGCACACTCCGAATCAACTTCACTAAATTCCGCCCCTCTTCCGTGATGTGACAACCTGTCCGAGTGGATGTGAGTAGGTTTCTAGCTTCTAATCTCTTCAAGAGACTCCGCGCGCTCCCCTCGCCCAGCCCAAGCCTCTGAGCTAGGGACTTCCTTCCCAGCGGGGAGTCATAGAGGGTCAGTAGGGCTAAGAGTGCATGCTCCCTCAAAAACCTCGTCGGAGGGCCGGTCTTGGTCGATACTACCTCGTTTATCAGTTTTATCAGCTCAGTTAGGCCTTTGCTGTAGGTTCTCTCGTCGGGATTAGGCGACATAATCCTCCAGAGGTGAAGTGGGGAGTGGAAGCTTAATATTGATGCTGGATGGATAATCCATCCAGGCGTTTTCTATGAGCAGATGGGTTCTGGTCTCCGCCCTGGCTCTGATCTGGGCGATTTCTGCGTCAATGCTGGCCATATACTACTACAACGCTGCAGAGAGCCTAGAGGAGAGGATAAAGGCCCAGAGCGCCTCAGGGGAATACATTCGAGTCAACTTGGGGATAGGGCTCTGGAACGGGACTGTCGTCTGGCACAACGGAACACTGGTTCCGAGGGGATCTACGCTCCTTGACGTCACAGTAGCCGTGGCCGACGTGAACTACACCGAGTATCCAGGGATGGGAGCGTTTGTGGTCTCTATCAATGGTGTCGAGAACAGCGACCCCTACTATTGGATGTGGTGGGTCTGGACGCCCTGGGGAGGCTGGCAGGAGGGGCCGGTGGCAGCCGACAGGTACGTGGTAGTGGATGGCGAGACGCTCTTCTGGTATTACGAGGACACATCTCAATCCCCGCTGCCCAAGCCTCCGTGAACATCCGAGCTGGTAGAGATGAGGCAAAGCAGGAGAGCAGCGCTGATTGGGCTGCTCTCCTCTCTCGCCATAGCGACGAACTACGCGCTCGCCGCACTGCCAAACGTGAATCTGATGGACTTCATAGTCTTCCTAGCGGGCTACTCGGTCGGCCCGCTAGAGGGGGTCGCCGTGGCTCTTCTGAGCTGGCTCGTTTACGGGACGATAAACCCCTATGGATTCGTCCCCACGATCTGGATCGCCACCTCCGCCTCCGAGTGCCTGTTTGCGCTCGCCGGCTGGGGCGTCAGTAGGATATCCCCAGAGCACTCCAGAGATTTGCAGAGGATCCTGCTGGTCATGTCTGGCCTGGGATCGACGGCCGCCTATGACTTGGCCACGAATGCTGCCTTTGCTTGGACGTTTGATCTCAGTCTGAAGGCTGCGTTGATTGCCGGCATACCCTTCTCTCTCGTTCACATGCTCATAAACACCGCCACGTTTTCGCTGCTAGCGCCCCTGGGGCATGCAGCCATTAAACGCGTCCTTAACGCACCTCCGAGCTGATTTCGCCTAAGGCTTACCTATTATGAACCGCGGGGGCTCAATCCACTCGCTCCCACATTTTGGACACTTGCTCGGTTTTCTTGGCTTCTTGAGATTTGTGAATCGGTACCCGCACTTCCTACACGTTGGGGGCTCCATTAGCAGGACGAGCGATCCCCCGTACATTCTGTTCAGAGTCTTGGCCACGTGCTCGAGGTGCTTGTAC
>JAVCBV010000082.1:0-4392 GCA_037917695.1 Thermoproteota archaeon
GGTCAGCAGGAGGAGGACCTTCGTTTAGGACGCAATATCTCTCACATATCGGGCTCTTAAGGTCACCCCCCTCCCAAGGGACTTCCTCCTCGCTTGCGACTTCCAATTTGAGAGGGAAGTGTCCGCACACCGGGCAGATCAAGACGTCTAACAGCCTCCTTCTCATCACACCCACCCCATCTCTCTTAACACTTTGGGGAGATCGGCCAGGCTCTCAACAATCGCATCGGCATCCTCTGGTGGGTCCAGGCCCTCCCTCTTCACCCACACCGCCGCCATCCCTATTGACTTTGCCCCCAAGATGTCGGCCTTAGGATCGTCCCCTACCATCATGGCCTCTTTGGGAGTCGAGTTTAACGCCTCTAGAGCGGCAAGGAACGCTTTAGGGTGCGGCTTCCTGAATCCTACTTCAGCAGAAACTAATATAGCGTCAAAGAAGTCCTCTAGGCCAGCTAAGCGGAGCCTCTCTCTAATCATCTGCGCATGGGGTGAGTTAGCTAAAACGCCCAAAGCAAACCCTCTTCTACGGGCAAACTGAATCGCATCAACTGCCCCCTCTCTGACATGCGTGATCTTGAGAAACGGCTCGGCGTACGCTTGGAGCTGTGTGGGGCCCACGTTGCAGTTCAGACCCAACTGTCTGAAGAATGCCTTCAACTCCTCCTCGGCCGGTATTTCAACGAGCTGTTTGTTCCTTTCCCTTTCTAGCTCCTCGTGCACGCGCAGGTATGTCTCGAGGGGGCGGTCTAGATTGACCGATTGGACTCCGCAGCTCTTCAGAAGAGCCGCCACTCTAATTTTGTAGTACTCCCTTCTATCAACTTCGGGCTCAACGATCGTGCGCCAGACGTCGAATAGTATGCACTTCATCTCAACGCGGGGTGAAGCGAACTCCTAAAAATGGCCTGCCAGGGGTAGCTCGGTATCCAACATGTCGGCGGATCACCGCTATGAAGTGCCGGTAAAGCGATTGGAGCGAGCCTCAAGGGTGAAGGCGGCCCTCAAGAAGAAGCTAGAAGAGACTCTTGGGAAGAGCACGGTCAGGAAGCTGGCCAAAGATGCCGTGGACTGCCCCGTCCTCGGGAGGGAGATTTCGTTCATAATCTGTTACTCCTGTCCCAACTTTGTCAGAAGGTACAGAGGAGTAGTCCATTGTAAGGGGGAGCCCCTACCCGTCGACTTTGGGACGTGACCTAGAGGCGGCTATCCAAACCACAGCGATGGCTGCAACGCCAGCTGCGAGAGAGGTTACTCCAATCAAGATGAGCGTCGTCCTCACAGTGGGTACTTCCTCTAGAGATTCGAATTCTCCACCCTCCGCTTGAACCTCCGCTTCTCGCGAGCCTGGGGCTGGAACCTCCTCGGCGGAGAAACCCTTTTCTCCCATGACCGGTGGAGCAGGTAGGTACCGGTATGCAGGCACAAACCTTGACGCCGCAAAGAGCCCGGCTCCAGCGCCGGCGATCAGCGCGACAAGAAGACCGGCTATGAGGGGTCTCCTCAGAGAGATAACGGCTCCAACTCTTCTCATAGCCCAGGCTCTAATCGCCTGAAGGGCTGGACCCTCTCTCTCGGAGGGAATTATCACGAGGGCAGGCGCTCTGAGGGCATAGACCCTCCTACGTCCCCTTCGCCCTGGAACTACCTCGGCTAACTCCACTATCCCGGCGTCAGCGAGCCTGTCTATGTGGTGCTTCACGGTCGTCAGGGGAACTCCCAACTCTCTTGCAATCTCGCTGGGACTCTTTGGTCCCCTTGAGAGCGCTGCTAGAATACGACGCCCGGTCTCGTTGGCTAGAATTGAGCCTAGAACCTGCACAGCAGGATCGTTCAAGTTGATCACAGCCGGTTCGTCCATCTGAAGGGTTTTGCTTCGAGGCTAATATTACCTTGGCGCATTAGGTGCGAAGGCCATCCAACCATTCTACCACGACCCGCGCCACGTCCAACAGAGAGTTCGACCGAATTACCACATCTGCCTCACGCTCAAGCGCCTCTGAAGATGGATTAAAGGCCACTCTGAGCCCCACGGGGATCCTAAACATCTCTATGTCATTCTCGGCATCGCCAATCACCACTACCCGTTCCAAGGGGATTCCGTGCTTGGAGGCTAAGCGCTTCACGATTCCGCCCTTTGCGTTGAATGGCACGTTAACTCTCCACCCGACCACGCGGGAACCCTCTAGGATCAACTCATTGGTCACGGAGAAGTCGAACTCAAACAGTCTCTCCACCCGTTTGAGCACTAAGTCGAGACCAGAACTCACCACACCCACGAGTAGTCCCCTCTCCCTAAGGAGTTCAAGAGCCTCTCTAAGGTCGTTGACCGGCTCTATCACGCTGAGAGCCCTCAAGGCTGGTGAAAAGTCCTTCCCGAGCCAGCAAGCCACATCTAGCTCAGCCCACTCATCGTAAGAGATCTCTCCCCTTCTGTACCTCTCCATATTCTCTCTCGCTTCCCTCAGAGTTCCCATCGCCTTGTGGATGAGCTGCCAGGAGCTCTCGAGCCTAACGAGCGTGCCATCCATGTCAAAGACGGCCATGCCTTTACGATTCCGTGTCTTCATTTTCGACGGCCCTCCTCACGTACTCTAGGGGGACTAGCAACGCCGGACTTCCCTCAACCTCAACAAGCTCTAGAGGGGGCTCCCCACAGTCAGCCACCGCATCGGAGAGCTTCCTATACTGGCCAGAGGGGGTGAAATACCTGAACAGGGCCCTTAACTCTATCCTAACAGCCTCTTGTCTCGAAGTGGACGCTATCTCCAGTATCCTCCTGCCGTGAACTCTAAGGTACGCGAGTACTGCCATTTCGATTAGTGAGCAGGGGTCAACTTCCTCGTGGTTCACTCTCGTACCTCCTCTGCTCCGAGCGCCTCACGATACAGGGAGATGGCCTCCTCTAAAACTTGAGTCAAGTCTTGGAGAGCCACCATTCCCTCTAGAATCGCGCAAGTTCCCTCCATACCCGGATCGACCCTCTGATAGAACGCGCACCTCTCCCCGAGGCACCTAACTGGAGTTCCACCCCCTATGGATAGCAAGGGGCAGTACTTCTCCTCGATCATCCTGATCGATTCGCAGGCCGCACTCTGATCTTTAAATGTGCGTTCATCACGCTCTCTCCTCGAAAGTTTGGGGAGGGTGCAATGTGCTCCCCTTGTGGATTATAGATAGTGGCGGTCTAAATTCGCTGACTCGCGCCCAAGCAGGGGATTTGGGGGATAGCTGGCTCAACTGGATAATATTCCTAATCATGATAGCCGTCCTGAACATCTACGGCAGCCGGCTCCAAGTTCAGATGTGGATGAATCAGATTGCGAGAGCGCTCACTCAATTACAGCAGCTCACCAAAGAGGCTTCAAACACCTTCCTCCAAGAGGCGTCAAAGCTTGGGGGGGACGGTGAGTCTGCAAAGCAGGTTCTAGAGGAGGTCAAGGGGTTCTTTACGATCCAGCCAGTAACGCTCGATCCCACCGGCGCCATTAGGAGGTTGGAGAACATACTAGACAACGCCAAGGACATGCTTGACAGGTTCGTGGAGAGGGCGGCGCCAAAGGCTGATAAAGTGAAGAAAGCCAACCTCAGAGACCAGCTTCAGGGCGTGATAGTGCTAGATTTGATATTCAGGATAGTCAGACACTTCTACCTGCTTGGAAAGAAGACCCAGAACTGGATCTACATAGCCCAGGTCCAGATGCAGCTCCCCGAGATAATGAGGATAGCGAGAGCCTACTGGAGGTCCTCGGCTGCATTTCAAAAGGGCGTCCCAGTTGGCGACAGTGTCGGCCCGCTCGTGGCTCTGCGGCTTATTGGCGACTCGCCAATTCAAGAGCTTGCCGAAGACGTCGTCGTCGGCGAGACGGAGATAGCGCTGCTTTCCTGTTCAATGACGCCATCGGTCACCGTGATGGTCTGGGTGGTGCTCACCGCGCCGCCGATGTTGAGGTTCGTCGTACTCCAGGCGTTCCAGGTTGCTCCCCCGTCGGTGGAGATGCGGTACTCGGCAGTCGCCGCGTCCAGTCCCCCTGGATCGCTGACCGTGACTGAGGCGGTGAAAGGCACAGTGGTGATCCAGCCTTGCGGCTGGAAATCGGTCCAGGCAGCGGGGTTGAGGAGAGAAACGGGGGCGGGGGACATGGTCGACCAAGCCGTGGCCATGATCGGTGCTGCGCTTCCGGCTAGCAAGACCAAAACCAATATGCTGACCAGGCTCCGCGCCGCCGGGCGGCGTGTCCGATGATGTGCCAGATGAAATATGCGACATGCGATCTTACAAGTCATCGTCTGTCCATTGACCTCCTGCGAGCGTTTCGTCCGCAGCGGGGTCAGGCTTCATATTAAAGGAGACGATAGCGGGCTCCTTGAGGTTACGCTAGCCTGACTCCGGAC
>JAVCBV010000092.1:0-4380 GCA_037917695.1 Thermoproteota archaeon
ATCCTGGGGGTATTTCTGTAACAAGTATGCTCTGGATCAAAGAAAATGAAAGAGAGGTGTTTAAAAACACCTGCAAATTTGGTCATATGAATACATTCTTTGTTAAAAGATTAACAGATACCTGGAGCATTGATCCCACCAATGCCTCTCTTACCGGTCTTTATAATACTGTGGCTTATTCTGACTGGAGTGATGAACTTGCCGGGGAGCTTGGGATCCCTCTTGAGATCGATCTCGGTAAGACGAGGTGCCCCATGTGCAACACCCCTCTAAAGAGGAAGCCTTCCAGCGAGGTTAGAGGTATACCAGAGGCCATCAGAAGGAGGTTTGAATACGTCTACGCCTGCGAGGGGTGCGGGAAAGTGTACTGGACTGGATCCCACTACGCCAGGATGAAGGAAACGCTAGAGCGGGCCCGCATGAGGGCGCGCCAACTTTAATCGCGAAGAAATGCAAGAACTCCTGGCCGATGATGATTGGTGACGGCCGGGATTCGTGACCTCACTGACCTGGCCTGAGGCCGCTATTGCTCTACCCACCAAACAGTCCTGTCTCCTTTATCCTCCAACTTCACCCCGAGTTCTGCGAGTCTGGATCTGATCTCGTCGCTCAGGTCCCACATCTTCTTTCTTCTAAGGGCAGCCCTCACGTCGACGAGGAGCTCAATCAACTGATTAAGCTCTGCAGGCGCGGCTCCCTCGGCTACGGAGAAGCCAAGGAGCTGCAGGAAGTCCCTCAGAGTGGCAGCGGCCTCCCCCGCCAGGTTAGGGGACAGCGACTCCGAGACTATTCTTGACGCTATCGCGCTCACGCTGTCTATCGCTGAGAGCGCCTTCGGCGTGTCAAAGTCATCGCTCATGGCTTCGTAGAACCTATCTCTCGCCTCCAAGAGCTCCTCTCTGAGCTTTCCCTCCTCCTCAGACAGCTCGTGAGAGGGGCCTGCCTCGCGCAGGTACGCCTCTGCGCGCATAAGGGCGGACCTCCACGACTCGAATCTGGCCCTGGCCGACCTAAGGGCGTCCGGCCCGAACTCCAGCGGTGACCTGTAGTGTGCCGATAGGAGGAACGTTCTTACAGCGTTAGACCCAAATTCCTCTACTGCGACCTTGACCTCGAAGTAATTCTTCAGCGACTTGGCCATCTTCTCTCCGCCAACGGTCACCAAACCGACATGCATCCAATATCGCACGAACGGAGATATCCCAGTGTAAGCCTCAGTCTGAGCGATCTCGTTCTCGTGGTGGGGAAACACCAGATCTTGCCCCCCGCCGTGGATGTCTATCTGGGGGCCCAGCAGATTGAGTATCATCACGCTGCACTCTATGTGCCAGCCCGGCCTTCCTGGTCCCCACGGGCTCGGCCAGCTGGGTTCCCCAGGCGCAGACGCTTTCCAGAGCGCGAAGTCTTCTGGCGACCTCTTTCCCTCACCCGGCTCGACTCTGGCGCCGGCAACGAGTTCCTCAACCTTGATCTTGGACAGCTTCCCGTAGTCTGGGAAGCTGGACACGTCAAAGTAGACATCTCCGTTCTCAGCAGGATACGCATGCCCCTTCTCTATCAACCCCTCAATGACTCGGATCATGTCCTCGATGTAGTCGGTGGCCCTCGGGACCACAGTCGGCAGCATAACCCCGAGCGAGGCCATGGCCTCAAAGTACTCCCTCTCGTAGCGATCTGCAATCTCTCTGAACGAAACACCCTCCTCCTTGGCCCTCCTGATGATCTTGTCCTCCACGTCAGTCACGTTGGTCACGAGGAAGACCCTGTACCCCAGCCTCCCGAGGTACCTCCTCACGACGTCAAAAAATACTGCAGGTCTTGCGTGGCCAACGTGAGCCACGTCATATACCGTTGGACCGCAAACGTAGATCTTCACATTTGGTGGATCGATCGGAGAGAACTCCTCCTTCACCCCACGGAGCGTGTCACTGACCCTGAGGTTAGGCAGAGTCATCCTCACGCAGCGACCCTGGGGGGATTAAAACCTAATCTGGGGCCAGACCAGCGGGGGCCGAATTGCACGAAGATAGACTCCGTGCAGTCCTCGATAACGTGGCCGAGCCGGTTGAAGAGTTCGTGATGACCCTGGAAGAACTCAGAGAACTCGTCAAGAAGCCCAGACTGACTGCGTACATTGGCTACGAGCCCTCAGGTCCTATCCACATTGGGGTTCTCTTCACAATAGAGAAGCTGGCGCGTCTAGCCGACCTGGGGTTTCACTCGATAGCCTTGATGGCCGACCTCCACGGCTTCCTAAATGGGAAGGGCCCGCTTGAGCTGTTGAAGGAGGTCTCGCTCACCTACTGGAGCGAGGTGTTCAGAATACTCGGCTCCGGGGAGATAGACATAGTCCTGGGGACCGAGTATCAGCTCTCAGAGGATTATGCTCTCGACTTGCTCACACTGTCCCAGAGGGTCACGGCTAGGAGGGCTTGGAGGGCCATGTCGATGATAGCGAGGGAGACGGAGCACCCAACTGTCGGCCAGCACCTCTACCCAATCATGCAGGCCCTAGACATCCTCTACCTCGAGTGTGACCTCGCAATGGGGGGAACGGATCAGAGGAAGATTCACGCTCTGGCAAGAGACCTGTTCTCCTCGAGAGTGGAGCTGAGGCATGAGAAGTGGGTGCCCGTGGCCGTGCACTTCCCTCTAGTTCCGGGGCTGCTCCCTGGGGGAAAGATGAGCAGCTCTATCCCTAAATCCCACGTGGCTGTCCATGATCCGCCTGAAGTTGTCAGGAAGAAGATTAGGGCCGCATTCTGCCCCCCTCCCGGCGACAGTCAGTTCGACGAGGAGGGGAAGCTTATCAACCCGATACTGGTCATGTTCAAAATGGTGATACTCCCAAGAGTAGGCAAAGTGACGCTTCCTCGAGCGAAGGCCGCAGGAGGGGGCGAGGTCACCGTCACCTCCTTCAGCGAGCTGTGGGAACTCTACAACAAGGGCGAGCTGCATCCCCTCGACCTGAAGATCTTCGTAGCAGACTACTTCGTCGAGAGGTTTAAGCCGGTTAGAGAGAGGTTTGAGCAGGATCCAGATCTCATTCGCCCCCTGTACAAGCTCCAGTCTTGGCAGAGGGAACACGGTCTCTTGGGTGAGGAGGAATGGCGGGAAGTGAAGAAATCCCTATCCCCGTATTTGGGAGAGATCTCGTAATCGACTCCCACGATGACCTATTCATCATCGAGGAGAATGCTGAGTGGCTGGGCGCCACGAGGCTGCTAATGATGGAGAACGCCGCTCAAGCTGTTGTTCGCGGAGTGGAAGAAGTCCTCGGACAAGATCTGCGGGGTAAGAAGATCGCCGTCTTCTGTGGGAAGGGGAACAACGGGGGCGATGGAATAGCCGCCTCTCGAAGGTTGGCGGCGCGCGGAGCCAAGGTGGCTGTCATCTTGATCGGCGAGCCCACGGCTAAGGAGGCCAGGTACAACTACGATCTCCTCAAGAAGTGCATCTCGGTTGAGATCAGGCACTTCCCAGCCGATCTTCCTTGGGACAGGCCAGACGCCGTAATCGACGCTCTCCTCGGAACCGGAATTAGGGGAGCCCCGAGAGGGACCGTGGCGGAAGCCATAGAGGTGGTGAACAAGTTTACAGCGATGGGCGTTCCGGTAGTGGCGGTTGACGTTCCGTCTGGCCTGAACCCTATAACGGGAGAGGCCCCGGGAGCAGTCGTGCGGGCTTCACTGACGGTAACCTTCCACGGGATGAAGCCAGGCCTGAAGCCAGAGTTCTGCGGGAGGATCATAGTGGCAGAAGTCGGGGCGCCCCCAGAGGCCCTCCTATTCTGCGGCCCCGGGGACGTCAAGGTAATCCTCAAGCAGAGACGTCCAGAGTGGTCTCACAAGGGGGACTTCGGCCGAATCCTGATCGTTGGAGGTAGTTCTACCTACACAGGTGCCCCAGCTCTCGCCGCAATGTCGGCCCTCAAGGCAGGGGTAGATCTGGCGACAGTGGCGGCCCCCAAGTGGGCTGCTAGGACCATGAAGCCGATATCCCCCAACCTGATAGTTTCGCCGCTGGACAGCGAGGAACACCTCGCGCCAGACGACGTCTCTAGGGTCCTTGAGAAAGCAAAGAGGGCGGACGCGGTTCTAGTCGGCCCCGGCCTGGGCGCCCACCCAGAGACATTGGACGCGGTCCGCTCCCTACTGAGTGAGTTGGTCAATATGGGTAAGCCAACCGTAGTCGATGCAGACGCCCTTAAGGCCGTGGATCCTGACTTAGGATGGCCCTCTCTGGTGATAACCCCCCATGCTGGCGAATTCAAGGCAGTGTTCGGAGTGAAGCCGGGAGAAGATCTCAGAGCGAGGGTCTCGAGCTGCCTCAAGGCTGCCGAGAGCTTCTCTGGCACGATACTGCTGAAGGGGCATGTGG
>JAVCBV010000163.1:0-4331 GCA_037917695.1 Thermoproteota archaeon
GCCCTGAGGGAGCTGGCCAAGATAGTTCACGCGGCCGACATCTCTGCCGACAGGGAAATGGCTCCCGAGGCCGCAGGCCTAGAGGCAATCGCCAGGGGGGCGATGTACATCGTGAAAGATGACTACGAGGCTCTTGAGAGAGAATTCTTCATCTACGACGCTCTCTACGTCTACTGCCAGCTCAAGCTGCTTGAAGAGAGATTCAAGGACGAGCTGAGCAAATTGAATAAAGAGGAGAGGTTCCGCTTCCTCAAGTCGAAGATCAAACTGCCCGGCGTCTGAATCACCAGAACCCTATCGCTCTCACTCCGTTCCTCCTTATCCAGACCCCCACGAACCTCATGGCTAGCGCGGCCACCGCTAGCAAGGCGGCCGTCTCGAGAGCGGAGATCGCCACGGCCTCCGTCAATAGGGTCGGGGGCATCGAGGCCGTCGCCACCTTCACCAGGTGTGCTGGCGCGACGTAGGGGATGCACAGGTAGGCCAGCCTGGCTCCCTCGGGGAGGGCTTGAACGGGGACCATCAGGATCCCAACGAACCCAAAGTTCAGGATGTCCAGTAGGTTGTGGGGCACACTCGTCCTCATCGAGATGGCTGCGACCGTGAACCCGTAGGACAGCCCCTCGGCGGCCAGGAGGATCATCCCGAGGGCCAGCAGCCCGACGCTGTCTACCGACAGCAGTTCCACGCGGAACGCGCCTCCCACTAGAGCCGCCATGAACAGAAGCGAGGCGACTATCACAGAGGAGCCCGTTATGAGCCTGCCGATCAGGGCCTTGAACGGGGAGAACCCTCGGACCAGGTGCTCCTCCACCATTCCCAGCGATATGAAGAAGTTCATCCAAGCCCCCACGAGCGACGAGAAGTTCGATATCACGCTCCATGCCACAATCGTCCAGAAGGCGGCCTTGACAGCCACGCCGAGCTGTTCCCTCGGCACGAACAGCAGTGCCCCGAGCACGAAGAGGAATATCCAGGCCGCCTCCGACAGTATAAAGTTCAGGAAGGACCACCTGTAGCGCCAGAGCCTGATCGTGTGGAGCCACAGCACTGCCTTGGCCCTCACCAGAGCCCTTGGCCTCATATCGCTCCCTCCCTCATGGCCCTCCTCTCGCCAGCCTGAATCACGAGTCCGGAGGCCATGTTGTAGATGGCCGACATGGCCACCAAGATGCCAACGAGCACAGTGACCTTCCTCAGCTCTGGAGAGCCCATTAGGGCCGAGAGCCTGGCCAGCTCTATCGTGTAAGTCGAGGGAAGTGCTACGGAGATCAGCCTAGCCCACCTCGGTAGGAGGTAGGCTGGGTAGAAGGCCCCAGAGAAGAGGAGGATTAGCGGGTTGACCCAGTTGAGGACGTTGGTCTCCTCCTTGATCGAGAGCAGGAAGGAGGCGAACAGGGCTGAGAAGCCCAGTATGGGCAGCATGCCCACCGTCACGGCCAGGGCCATGACCTCGAGCTTCAGGACCCCGTTGCTCACTCCCTCCGTGATCAGTATGAGGGGAGCGAACTCCGCCATCTGGATTCCGGCAGTGAGGAGATACCTCGGCACGTACGTTAGCACCAGCGTGACTGAAGTCCTGTGGGGGGACAGGAGGATGTAGGGCAGGGTTCCTATCCACCTGTGGTGCAGCACGCTCCCTCCGACGCCCCACATAACGTCCAGCGAGGCCATAGCCGCCAGGGTGGAGGCCACGAAGTAGGTCAGAGGGTTGACAGCCGCGCCAACGTTCTCCCTGAACGACTCCGCGCTGCCGAACAGGGCCCCCATGCCGAGTATCAGCCCCAAGATGAGGTAAGGCCAGAGCAGCATGGACACGAACGCAAAGCGGTTGTTCTTGAAGAAGTACAGGTCAAGCACGATGCCGGACTTGAGCAGAGTCTTCAAGCCCATCCTCAACACCTCAGAAGCCTGTCTTTCCGGTAAGCTGGATGAACACGTCCTCCAGGCTGGGCTCCTTGACCTCCACCCTCCTCACTCTGCACTCTCTCTCGTGGAGGAGGTCTAGGACCTTGGACGTGGTCTCCTCAACCCTGTCTGGAGACTGGACCACCTTGAACCTCACGAGGCCGTTCTCAGGGAAGGCCTCGCAGGGAGCGCCCACGGCAGACCTGACCGCCTCGACCAGCGAGGCAATGGGCACTCCAGCGGGCGGGGCCGCTATGACCTCCAGCGAGACCCTATCTGAAACACGCCTCTTGAGCCCCTCTACCGTGTCTAAGGCTATGATCTCCCCCTGGTTGATAATCGCCACTCTGTCGCACACTATCTCGGCCTCAAACATGTTGTGAGTCGTCACCAGGACTGTCTTTCCCTCTTCGTGAGCCAGCCTCACCAGAAGCTCCCTGAGCGTCCTGGCGGACGGCGGATCCAGGCCCAGGGTCGGCTCGTCCAATATCAGAACCTCCGGATCGGTTATCATGGCCCTGGCTATGCTGAGCCTGGCCTTCATGCCCATCGAGTACTCCTCGTAGAGCTTGTCAGCCACACCCAGGCCGGTGAGGCCCACCAGGTCTAGGACCTCCTGGACCCTCCTCTCCAGCTCCCTGCCGTCGAGGCCGTAGAGCATGCCGAAGTAGGTCAGGTTCTCCCTCCCGGTGAGCTTCCAGAAGAAGCCCCTCTCCACGGTCAGGGAGACCCCAATAACCTCCCTGACCTTCGGGGCCTCCTCCACGACGTCGTAGCCCATCACTCTGGCCTCTCCACCGTCTGGAAGCAGGAGAGTGCTGAGTATCTTCACGGTCGTGGTCTTGCCAGCGCCGTTTGGGCCCAGTAGGCCGAAGACCTCTCCTCTCCTGACCGAAAAGGAGATCCCCCTCAGAGCGTGGACCTCCTGCCTCTCCCTCCTGTAAAGCCCCTTCCTGAGGTGGGTAGTGTAGGTCTTCACCAGGTCTCGCGCGAGTATTGCCTCCCCGACCATCTCATTTGTCCCTCCTCTTCGGGCTGACGGCCCTCACCGGCTCTGAACTGAGACCCCGAATATATCGTTTCCGAACACGAGTGAGCAGCAGCGCTAGACCCTAACTTAAACCGCAGGTTAAGTTATTCCCCAAGCCAGTGAAGCACACAGGGGGCGGCGAGATGGGAGGGGCCGGATCCTACGCGGTGGGAGCGGCACTCTCCGGGCTCAACCCGTTCTTCGTGGTCTGGTGGCTGACGATCGGAGCAAAGCTCATCTTCGACGCGCTGGAGCTTTGGGGGCTGAGGGGAGTCCTCCTGATGTACGCGTCTCACGTCTGGATGGACTTCGCTTGGCTGACCTTGGTAGCTCACGCGAGCCACG
Organism: Thermoproteota archaeon; assembly: GCA_037917695.1. Classification (GTDB taxonomy): domain Archaea; phylum Korarchaeota; class Korarchaeia; order Korarchaeales; family Korarchaeaceae; genus DRBY01. The sequence continues at coordinate 3,284 of JAVCBV010000163.1, forward strand.
TCACTGGCAGGGCCGTGAGCTTGAGGTGGGTGAGAGCGATCTCTGCGGCGCTTGCGGTCGGCCTGATAGCTCTCGGGTTCAGCATGCTGGCTCCGGTCTTCGATTGAGCGAGACGCCCCCCTGCGTGCAATTTACCGCGTCGCCGGGCTGCTCCCGGTTTACAGCCGTGCGCTTCAATGCGTTGCGGCCGCGGAGCCACGCGCCTAAAATTCGCTTCATCGTGACCCCCAGGTTCGAGAAGCGCGATTTCTGAGGGTCAGAAATGATTCTGCGAATAGTAACATCAAATTCTATCGCACTCTTTGCCCAGAACCCCCTAGGCCTTTCCCGCACATCTATCGATTGATGAGGGGGTCTAGCCCACCAAACAGACTCTCGTGAAGCTCTATAACCTTCCTGAAGGCGAACTCCGCCTTCTCTAGGTACTCAACGGCGTTCCTCTCTGAGGCAGCCACAGTAGTTTGGGCTGTGCCGCCATCCTTCAGTTCCCAGCCGCATAGGTAAGTGCAGAGCCAGGCGGGCAACCGGGCTTCGAAAAAAGTTGAGGAGAGGCTCTCAGCCAGACTCGAGCCTCTCCCTCAGCTCGCGGTAAGTCTCCTCGCTTATCTCGCCAGCCTTGTACCGCGCCTCCAGCTTTCTTAGTTTCTCCTCGACTTCGGCGGATGGCCGCCCCTCCCGCCCGCTCGCCTCGGCTGGCGTCGCTCTCCCCGGGCTCCGCGCCCTCCTCGACTTCAAGGCCAGGGCCGCCACGACCGCAATCAGGGCTGCCACGGCGCCAAAGAGAGCAGGGAGGGTTCCACCGGGAAGGGAGATGCCCGCGCCTCCCTCGCCTGTCTCTACCCCACCTCCCTCAGCTGGTGCCTCGCCCCCTCCTGGAGTCAGCGGCGTCTGGTCGCGCCCGTCGGGTATCCCGTCGCCGTCGGAGTCCGGGTTGTTCGGATCGGTCCCAAGGGCCTCCTCCTGCAGGTCACTGAGCCCATCGCCATCCGAGTCGACCGCGCCGCCCATCCGAGGCGGCGGGAGTTCGCTCCAGTTGCCCTCCACCCTA
>JAVCBV010000146.1:0-4323 GCA_037917695.1 Thermoproteota archaeon
GGCCGTAGACCGATCTCTTCGCCCAGTTGGTCACTTTTGGCGCCCTCTGAGCAGGGCTGGAATCAGGAGGACTCCAACCCCAACAAAGCCCGCTATGATGTAGCCGATGGTGTCTGGCAGTCCTGGCACGGTGTAGTCGGACAGAATACCGCTCCACAGCGGCTCAGATTCCTCGAGCCCTATTCTCTCGGCGGCTACCTCTAGCGGCTCTTGGTAACCCACGAGTTCAGCTCCTATCACACCGAATAGTGGGCTCACAATTACCAGTATCACAATGGTCAGAAGGACCTTCTTGCTGATCATCTGCAGTCACCTCCCCGAGTACAGTGCATTTGGAGCCTTCCGAACGAGGAACCACACCACCGCGCCGGTTACTATTCCCTCGATGATGCCTAGGGCGAAGTGCCAAACTGTCATGACAGGCACCGTAACGGACAGTGGATAGCCGAACTGAGGAGACAGGCCTATCTCCACTCCGCATGCCGTGGCTCCGAGCGTGATACCTATCCAGCCAGCTAGGAAGGCGGCTATGGTCTTCCTGTCTTCTCCAAGAACGGACAGAACGGCCTTGTAGATCCAGTAGCCAGCGAATACGGCTACGACTGCCATGTTGAACGCGTTGGCCCCGAGGGCGGTTATTCCTCCGTCTCCCATTAGCAGGCACTGGACTACCAAGTTGAGGAACATCGCGAGGCACCCGCCGTATGGCCCAAGGATCACGGCGGCCAGCCCACCCCCCACCAGGTGGGCGCTGGTGCCTCCTGGAATAGGCCAGTTGAGCATCTGCGCGGCGAATATTGCAGCGGCCATGACTGAGAGCATTGACACGTCCCCACTGCCCTCTCTGAAGTACTTCTTCCAGCTATAGGCAACGACTGCTAAGGAGATCACGTAAAATATAGCACAGATGACTGGATCAAGGTAGCCGTCGGGTATGTGCGCTCTCGATCACCCCCCGCTCTCATATGGACTGCAGTAAAAAAAGTGTTACGAAATTGATGCTATGGTGTTACCAAGAATAGAGGAGCCTCCTGTGCCTATAATGCGAGAGTGCTTTTAGAAGATGTTTGGTGCATTATATCGGTTGCATAAACGAAGATCTGGTCGGATAGATTGCTGAAAGTCAGCCGCTTTTCCAGAGAAGCGAGTTGAAAGAATGCTGTATTCTATCACGGTATCATGGGGGTGAGGGACCCATCAGTGGATCGGGGGCTAAGGTGGAGTACCTCTGACCGCACCTCCACCTTTAAGGATGATTAACTGGCTTTACATAGTCAGCTGGGCGGTACCCAGGTGGGTTACGCTCCACTGGCTAGGGTGCAGCCTTCTCGGCTAAGGCCGTGAGCCTGCAACGTGCTTTGGAAACTCTTAAACGTCGGGAGGAGGAAGCTCTCTTTGGAGCCAGAATTGGCTGAGTCTACTAGAGGCAGTTCGTCTAAACAAATTTCTGCTGAAGAGGTAAGGGTTAGGCTGGGGAGACTGATAACGAGCTTCGTCAAGCTAGCCGCCGCCCTGGCGCTGCTGTACTTGCTTGGTAGGATCCTCGCAGACTACGATGCGAGCCTATTCGGCTTCAGGATTCAAGGGTTCCAAATCGTGGCCATTCTCAGGCTCGCAGCCGTGGTTTACTTTGGCTATCACGCTCTGTCAGAACTGCTCTGGCTCCTCGACCTCTCTGCGAGGAGGCTCTCGAAAGCGCTCGGGCTGGAGGAGGTCAGCGGAGTGAGGAGGATCGGCCAGGACCTCATTTACCTCATGGGTCTGGCGCTTGCTTGGTACGGCCTCTCCCCTCTGATCTCTGCTATACCCTCTGGGAGGGCCAGGCTCATTCCATCACTGGCTTTCCTAGCCCTGGGAGTCCTATTGGCCTACGACATGGCGAAAAGCATCTACAGGCTGTTCAGCGAGAAATTCGAGGCCTTCTTGGACCGCCTCACAGCGCTACTCACTAAGGGACTCACTGAGTCAGAACGTAAGCCTGATGAGGAGGTAAACGTCAGCCAGAGCCAGATGCAGGAAGGTTAGAGGCGCCCCGATCTTCATGAAGTCCCAGGGCGTGAAGTCTCGATCTTCTCGCTCCAGTATGCTTACTGCCACGAGCGACGGAGGCGAGGCGAAGTAGGTGAGGCTCCCTCCCAGGTTTGCGCCTATCGCCAAGGCCCAGGCCATGAGCGTAGGCGAAACTCCAACGGTCTGAGTGGCCCTCCGGACGATAGGTATGAGGGTCAGGGTTATCGGGATGTTGTCGACGAGACCGCTCGCCAGCCCGGATATCCAGAGGGTTGCGGAAGCGGATATCGGGCCAGGTAGTCTGTAGAGAGGCGCGACGGATGTGGCGAGCAGGTCCAGGACGCCGACCTTCTCCTCCGCCCCTACCAGCACGTAGAATCCGGCCAAGAAGAAGAAGGTCCCCCAATCCAGAGACCTCAGAACCTCCTCCGGCTCGGCTCCGCCCAGCCACAGCATGGCCACGCTCCCCATGAGCGCCACTATGTCCATCGGTATTCCCGTTCTGTCCGACATCGCTAGCATGCCAACGAACACCGTGAAGATTGTGGCGGATCTAACGAGCGCCCACCTGCTCTTGACCGCCTTCCAAGGATCCACCTCTACGCTGAGAGAGTCGCCGTCCTCCGTGAGCCCGCCCGTCCAGAGGCCGATAATGGTCGTTACCCCGGTCAGTAGCAGGGCCAGAGGCGTGGTCAGCGTGAGGAAGTCGCTGAACATGAAGCCGAACTCTGAGGCAATTATCAGGTTTGGGATTGAGCTGATCATGAGGCCTATGGATCCCGCGTTGCACGCTATGGCCTCGTAGACTATCCACTTCCTGAGCCTTATCGGTGTCTGCTTGGCCACTGAGGCCGTTATCGCTCCTATGATAAGCATCGCCGGGAGGTTAGGAATCAGGAGCGTAAGAAACGTGGATAGGAATATGAAAGAGACGAACAGGAGCTTAACGCTTCCCCCGACGAGCCGCACTATCCACAGGCCCACGAACTGGAAGAGCCCTGACCTAGCCAGGCCCTCCATCAGGAGGAGCACTCCGAGGATCAGCCTCATCGTGGGCCCGTGGATGAACGTGGAGACCGCTTCCTCTGCGCTGAAGAGCCCGTATACAAACGAGCCGAAGTAGACGGCCAGAGCAGCCCCTAGCAGGGCGGACACGACTCTGTGATACTTCTCAGTGATCAAGGCCGCTATGGTGAAGGCAAATACCAGCAGCATGACCATCTGGCCTTGGGAGGCCTGAAGCATGAACCTACTTCCTCCTCGACCTGATGTACTTTAGAGCCAGCCTCTCCACCTCTTTCTCAAACTCCTCATCTGCTTCCAGAGCCCTAAACTCCTCTTCCTCGATTCCCTCTGGCTTGTACACCTTTACCTTAATGAAGGGTTTGACCGCGTACTCAACCTGATCCTTGATCTTATCGTACTCATCCATCGCAACGTCGCTGGCCCTCTTCGGAGGCCGCTCAGCTTTATCCCGAGGTTTCTCATCTCCGTCGGTCGCTGGTGACCACCTAAGGCCTTATGGGTTGAGATCGAGATAAAAACTACGCATCACGGCGTGGTGCCGGAGTATGCCGCCTGCACGTCTCCCTGGTCAACGCTCCTTGAGAGGGCTTTTCTTACGTCGCTGCCGCAGGTAGCTCACGGCCAAAAAGTAGTAATCGGACCTGGGGCATCTGGTCGAGGTGGCCATGTATCGAGTCAAGGACATATCGCTCGCTCCCGCAGGAGCGGAGAAGATAGACTGGGTCTCAAGGTTCATGCCCGCCCTCTCTGCAGTCAGAGAGAGGTTCTCACGTGAGAAGCCTCTGGAGGGTCTGAGGGTTGCAGCCTGTCTGCACATAGAGATGAAGACTGCTTGCCTAGCTCTGACGCTCAAGGAAGCAGGCGCCGAAGTCGCTCTAGCTGCCAGCAACCCTCTGACCACTCAGGACGATGTTGCCGCCGCGTTGGCCGAGCGCGGAGTGAGGGTCTACGCTTGGAGGGGGGAGAGCGAGGAAGAGTATGTCGAGAACATAAACAGGGCCCTTGACATCAAACCAAACGTGGTGATCGACGACGGAGCGGACATGATAGTGACCATCCACTCGTCGAGGACGGAGATCCTTGAGGAGATGATTGGCGCGACGGAGGAGACCACTACTGGAGTGATTCGGCTGAAGGCCATGGAGAAGGAGGGGGCGCTCAAGCTCCCCGTCATAGCCGTCAACGACTCGCTCTGCAAGTTCCTCTTCGATAACAGGTACGGAACCGGTCAGTCCACGTGGGACGGCATAATGAGAGCCACGAACCTCCTCATCGCCGGGAAGAAAG
>JAVCBV010000025.1:0-4304 GCA_037917695.1 Thermoproteota archaeon
ACCGCTCTCACCCTAGGGCCGCCAGCATACCCCTAAGTGGGCTGGTGAGGGAGTCCGGCAGCCCCAACCCTCGCAGGACGGACTCCATCTCCTCTTTATCGAGCGCTCCCGATCTGAGAAGGAGGGCCAAGCTAACAACTAGCGATAGCGGCACTCCAGCGTACCACGGAACCCTCGCTAGCCAGCAAATGGCTGGAGCTATCCAGGGGAGGGACAGGGCTCTGACCGTTCTGCCGAGTGGGATTCCGTACCTGGTTCGAAGCAGGAGGGTTATTGCGCCTCCCGCCAGCGACCCGGCTAGGTAGGCCAGGGCAGCTCCCATAGCGCCCATCCTCGGGATCAGCGCCATGAAACCCACCACTCTCACTCCGTTTAGCAGGAGGCCGGAGAGCGCCACGATTCGGAGGTCCTCCATCGCGTAGGCCACAGACGAGACCGCAAGCGACAGGTCAGCCAGCGGGAAGCCTAAGGCTACTATCGAGAGCAGGTGAGCGTTCTCGACGTAATACCTTCCCATGGGAAGGAGCGCGAGCCAACCGTACACGGCCGCCGTAGAAGCCACCACAGAGCTGAGCGCTGTGGCGACCCGTATCACTCTCTCAGCCTTGCTTACGTCCGAGCCCGACTTCATAGCGGGGTATATCAGGTTCATGGCGCTGGCCGACAGCGAATCCAGCACGAGCATCGCAGTTAGGGAGGCGAAGAAGGCGCCTGCCTGAACGTCGCTCACCGCGCTGTACAGGTAGATTACTCCGACCCTATTTCCTGCAGCCATGAGAACGGCGGCGAGCCACTGCGGGAGCCCAAGTGCGAGGATCTTCCTCATGAGCCCGGGGTTGAAGGTTGGCCTGAGGCCGTAGGTTCCGAGGGCCCACAGCTCTACTGAGGAGTAGACTGCCCAGGCAGCGACGTATCCCCCCACCGCACCAGCCGTCTTGAAGCCTGCGTAGACCAAGACCGCCCCTACCGCGACTCGCGTGGTCCCCGCCGCGAGGCTGGCCAGCGCGACCGGAGTAGTCCTCAGGGACCCCGAAATGAGCCCCCTGAGGTAGAAGGCTAGGCTGCCGAGCCAGGCCATTGCTCCAACCAGGGCGGAGATCGTCGCGTCGAACCCCTGCGTTCTAGCAAGTAGGTAAGTCCCCAGGCAGAGAGCGGGACAAACCAGAATTGCCAGAGCCAGCGTCGATCCCAGCACGGCTCTAGCCGCCTCTTCATCCTCTCTGCCAATAGCCTCTGCGAACAGCCCCTGAGCGCCTCTGTGAACTCCAAGGGTTCCCGCCAGCTGCAGTATCACCGCGATCCCGACGGCTGCCGAGGCCGCTCCGACAACGGCTTCACCCGCCAGCCTGGCGACTATTACCCAGTAGACGTATCCGAAGGCTGACGCCAGCACTCTTGAGACTGCCAGCCAGGCGCTGGCCTTAGACACGCTCCTTCGGGTCAACCCGCCGCTCCCCGCCCGCTGGTCGTTTAAGGTTTTCACCGATGGCTGGCTTGGGCTCACCAGGAGGCCACCACGGTCACTTCGCCCATCTCAACGACTCCGTCGCCATCGTCCACCCATCTGAGGATCGTGTACTCTCCGCTGACGACCGGGCCACCGAGCAGCCACATCAGGGCTGCCCTGGTGCCGTACCTCGTCACTCCAGCCGCCCTCACTAGGGTTAGGTCCCCACACTTCGTAATCCAAACGACCGCGCAGTCTTCGGCGCCGTATCTCGCTCGCAGAGTGCCATTGGGATAGCTAAGCGAAGTATAGGATCCACCCTCCCGGATGAACTCTACTTCTGCGCCGCTCCAGCCCACCGGGTCTGCTAGAGGGCCTCCCAGCCTGATGACGACGGCAGAAATTCCCTCAGATGCAAATTGGCGCAGCTCGGGGTTGAACGCCTCATCCACAGGAGAGGGGGCGATCACAACCGCGTTAGAGAGGTCGATAGCGTCACTAACTCTCTCTCCCCGCAGCACGACGATCGCGAAAGTCTTGGGTGTCTCCACGACGTCATCGACGGGAGCGACGCTCCAAGAGTCGAAGTCAAGAACCCAAACGCCGCGGGGAACCCTCAGCGAGCCCTCCGCCGACGCCACGTTGACGGCTACGGCTATGTGGCAGCCCTGCAGCGAGGTCTCCTCAACGAGAACCCCCTCTGAGGCCTCTACAGCCGACACGTAGTCTGACAGGAGTCGAGGCAGCTCCTCCACCGAGACCCCAACGCCGACGTTCAGAGGGCTGGTCGGCCACCCGTACTCGTCGAGGTCTCCAAGCGTCCCGATCCGAAGCAGATTGCCGGAGTACTCTTTCAGCGCCAACCTAGCGCCTCTGCTGAGGCACCTCACCTGAGGGGCTATTACTACGTCGTAGCGAGACGGCTCGCTGGGATCCAGCTCGTCGACCGGCAGAACGTCGAACTGCACGTGTGCTCTGGCGAGAACCTCCACGACCCTCCTGAAGGCGGCCATGTGCGCGGTGTCGCTCACGTCGTAGGGCCCGTAGACGTACCTATCCACGTAGTCCCTTGTAGCCCTGGAGAAGAGCACGGCTACCTTAGCCTGACTCTCCCCCGGGCCTCTGAGGAGCGAGACTAGGTAGAAGGCCTTCTCCCTGATGGCCGCCCCGACGGAGCCCGTCATGAGGCCGTCGGCTGAGTCGGTCTCGAAGAACCCATCTGCAACGGCCAGAACCAGGCCCAGCTGTCTTGAGGAGTCCTCTGGGTTCAGCCCGTACGTCAGGGGCAAGAAGGGCCTGAGCGGGCTGCAGGCCCTGGCGTGCTTCAGCATTGCGTAGAAGTCCGTCCACTCCCTGAAGCTGGCTTTGAACAGACCCCTCTTCCACTCCGGAGGCTCCACCTCCGGCACGAGGATGACCATCGGATTCCACCTCAGCAGGGTTGGATCGAAGGCCAGCTCGGTTCCTCCGTGGTCGCAGGCGGAACTCTCCACGAGCAGCACGCCTCCAGCCTCCACCACCGCGTCGGCAACCTCTAGGACGAAGTCTAGGACCGCCTCGTGCCTCCAGGCTATCCACTTCCTGAACGCCGGATCGCTCCAGTCGGGCTCACTTGGAGGTTCTTCCCAGCATCTCTTCTCGAAGCTCTGAACTCCCCACTCTGAGGCGTCCGGCCACAGATCGGACAGCTCTTCGGTAAGATAGGAGGGCATGTGGGGGACATCCAGCCAGATCCCGTCGGCGCCCCCCTCCGAGACCAGCCTAGCCGCCCTGTCGCACACCACCTGCCTGTGGGGGGACAGCGGGGAGACCCACGCATCTTCGCTCGTCGGATCGAGCCAAGGGACCTCAAGCTCCCCGCCAGAGACTGCTAAAGGTCTGCCGTCGAGAGAGCGTTGAAGCCAGGCGCTCCTCTCTCTGGAAAACACGCTGCCTCTCAAGTCGGAGACGATCTCCAGGGCTGGCAGGTAGACTACAACCCTGAGCCCCCTGGCGTGGGCTGAACTGGTGAAGGTTTTCACAAGCTCTAAGGCTCTACTAAACTCAGACTCGTCGTACATAGTCTCGTAAGAGCTCAGCCTCACGTCAAGCTCGACTAGTGTGACCCCCTGCGAGGCCAGGGTCCTCACGAGAGAGTCCACCTCTTCTCCAGTCTGACCTCCGGGCTCTAGGTAGACGGACGCAGCTCTGGCCCCCCACAGCCACTCTGGGTAAGCGCCTGCCCTCCCCTCCCAGACGCGTCTGAACTCCTCAAATACGGCCTCGACCAGATTCCACAACCTCTCTTCTTCGGCCAGCCCGTACCAGAACACGAAGATCCCATCTGCGCCAGCGGAGGCGAGCCACCTAGCCCTCCTGGCGGCCTCCCTGACAGGATCGTCTGTATCTGACAGCCAACCAAGATAAGTAGAGGCGATCACGACTCTAGCTCCGGCGAGCCCGGCCATTCTAACGGCCTCCAAGTGCTTCAGCCTACCTTCCTCAGGTGGGACCATCACGTAGAGCGTTTCAGTGAGCCTGGCCAGAGCTGCAAAGTCGAGCCCGTAGGTCTCGAGCGGGTCCCAGATCAGAAGGTGAGGGCGCACTGGCAGGTCCGGGTCGACTTCACGCACGGCTGAGACGATGATCTCCAAGAGCTTCGTGACCTGATCCGCCCTCCACTCCACCCACGCCTTCCAGACATCCTCGTGGGACTCGATGTAGTCTGCCCACTCCGACGGGCTCGCCCCCGGAACGACTATGCTGGTGTCTTCCTCAAAGGCCTTCACGGTGAACTCGTCGTAGCTCGTGAGGAGGGTGACGTCCTCCTCTTCGAAGTACTGGTCGGAGAACTGGAAGTTGTCGTTCACGTCGATCC
>JAVCBV010000168.1:0-4302 GCA_037917695.1 Thermoproteota archaeon
CTCAACCTTCAGCTCGCAGACGGACAGTCTGACTTAAGAGGGCACGAGTCGCAGTTTGGCTTTGCTCTGCAGAATGTCCTGCCAAACTCGATCAGCGCGAAGTGAGCCTTCATACGCTCGCCCGGGGAGAAGACCCTCTCGAGAGCCTCTCTAGTCTTCCTGTAATCAGCCTTCTGCTCGACGAGACCGAGCCTCTTGGTCACTCTGTCTACGTGAACGTCTACCGGCAGGACTGGGTGACCTAGAGCCATCAACACAACGTCGGCAATCTTGTCTCCAACTCCAGGCAGGGACTTGAGCGCTTCTCTAGCCTCCTCCGTCTCCAACTCTGACAGCGAGGCCACTCCCGGTCCCTCAAGCTCCCACTGCGCGAGAGCTTTGATCGCTCTAGCCTTAGACTTGTACATGCCGGATATCCTGATCGCGTCCTCTATCTCCTCAATAGGAGCCCCCGCCAGATCCTTGGCGCCGCCGGGAAACTTCCTCATGAGCCTCTTGACAGCCTCTTCCTCAAGCCTAGAAGTTGTTCGAGGGGACACAGCTATGGCAACCGCTATCCAGAACGGAGAGAGGTTTTCTCTCCTCCACCACGGCTCTCGGCCTGAGTACAACTCGAGTATCTTTCTCAGAGCCCTGACGGCCCTACTCTTATCGCCTCCCACCGGGCCATCGCTATCTTGAGTAAGGAATAAACGATACACTCAAACGCGCACTCATGTCGGATGGCTCAAGTCGTTCTTGCGGCCACGGCAGACATTCACTCGCCGAAGTACCTAGACGAATTTCTACGCGCAGTCGACTCCTTTGAAGGGACTCCAGACCTGATACTCTTGGCTGGAGATGTGGTCTACAGAGGGCGTGTGGAGGAATTTGCCAAGGTTTTAGAGCCTCTAGAATCCCTAGGGAGCAGAATCTTGGCTATATTTGGGAACGAGGAGTATGACGATCTCAAGCCGAGGTTCCTCGAGGCCTACGGGGATAGAGTGCAGTGGCTGGACGATCAGGGTTTAGAAGTGGAGATACGCGGCCTTAGATTGTGGATTGTTGGGAGCCGAGGCAGTCTGAAGAGGCCGACGACCTGGCAGAGCAGGCACATACCAGGGATAGAAGAGATATACAGAGCGAGGGTAAGCCTGCTTGACGAACTCCTGGCGGAGGCTGGGGGGCGCAAGGCCATCTTGATGACCCACTACGCACCGACTTTCAGGACCTTAGTGGGAGAGAACCCCAAGATCTGGTCGCGACTGGGCCATCCGGGCTTGGAGCGTGTCATAAAGAGGCGGAGACCCGCGTTGGTAGTCCACGGGCACGCGCACAATGGCTCAAAGGAAGCTAGGGTGAATAGCGTGCCCGTATACAACGTGTCCTTTCCAGTCTGGAGGGAGATAGTCAAGTTGACGCTCCCCCTAACCGAGGAAGTCGGGCTGGAGTCGTACATGATCTAACTACCAGCGGATAATGTTCGCGACGACCCATCTAGCAATGGAGCACTTCTCCTTGAACTCCTCCTCGTCGATGGTCCCTACGGCTGGACAAGTCTCGTCGAGCACGCACTCTCCAGTCTCAGCATCGACGACCACAGGATAGGCCCTGCAGCCATACGGCCTGTTCTGGTAGATTCTGCACTTCCCATTTGAATCTAGGAAGTAGCATCGACCATCTACGTTCCTAAGCCTCAGCGCCCCCCCTCTGTACTCGGAGAACTCAGCTGGATCGTATCCCAGCTTGCTGATCCTCAACACATCCTCTAGCGTGAGTGGCATATCAGTCTCCAGACAGCAGAGGTGACAGCCCGGGACGCACCGCACCGCGATGCTAGCCGTTCGGTATTTATATCCCCAACTGCGGTTGAGATTGCGCGTATGCCCGAGAGGGACGGCGGCCACAGATTCCTTGCGTTTCACTTCGGCTACAGCTCCACTCTCATGTTGATGCTAATCCCGATATTGGGTGAGAGCTGGTCAGAGGCTGGCGAGGATCTAGCAGATTACATGCTTGATCACCTCTCGGTGATATCGGCTGCCTTCAGGGCATTTGGAGTGGACCTGCTCGGAGGGTGGGAGGCTGACTTCGTGGACGAGTTCCGGAAGAGACTCGTTGCCGGGGAGGGGGACTGGATAGAGGGGAGGTCCAAGGCTCTGGACAGGACGATTAGATCCACGAGGTGGATTCTCTACCTCGGCATGGATCCAGAGGAGAGGGCCTTCTATTCTCTAGGTTCGAGCTTGGCTAGGGCCTCCATGGCCTTCGTGGCTGAGGCGGTGGAGCACGAAGAGGCCCGAGAATTCCTGAGTGAGACCGCAGAGGAACTCGTGGAGGCAGCCAGGCGGGTGAATTTGCCGGTGGACATACTGCAGGGGATAGTGGATCTAGCAGAACTCCTGCTCTCGGCTAGGGCAGAAACCCTCGAGTTCGAGAGCCTCTCAAGCCAGGCATCGGACGTTTTCAGTAAGGTGTTCCAGTGGCTCTCTGGGGCGCAGCCCGTTTGCGAGAGAGCACCCTCAGGTGATGGTCATGAGCCTAGCGATACTGTCGCTGTTTGAGGCGCTGAGGACGATAGAGCTAGCTGGGGAGAAGGTGGACAGAGGAGCGGTCAGCAAAGCGATCAGATCGGCGGCCGAGATTTACTGGAGAGGACTTCCGGAGCTTGAGAGGGAGAGCATGCGATCCAGCTTCGAGGTTCTTGAGAAGGCCATAATCTCGCCTGAACTAACTGCAGAAGAGGAGGAGATTGTGATATTCGCCGCAGAGGCTCTTCTCGAAGCAGAGAGAATCTTCAGAATAGATCGAAGCGAGGTGATTCACGTCATAGAGAGGGAGCTGAGGTCGGCTGGCCAAGACGGCTTAGCTGATCTGACGATGATGATCTTGTCGGCCAAGCTGAAGAAGTGAATTCGCAAGGTTTTTGTTGGCGTATATCCAGGCGCGGGAGGGCACCAATAGAGGCGCTGGTTCGCGGTCGTAAGGTCAACCTGAAGGAGTTGATTGATCAGTACGGAGTAGACGTGGATTCGCCAGTCAGGATTCCCGAACTCGAGTTGGGGGATTTTAGGGCTTACCGAGTGCGAGCCGACATAGGAGCAGACGTCTATTTGCTCGACTCTAAACCGGCTCGCGAGCTTGCAGCCTGGCCTCACATCGTCGGGGGCGAACTCGATGCTAGGTGCTCAGAGTGCGCCTTTCAGGCCGCTGCTATAATGTCGCGCCTCGGTCTGCTAAAGGGTCAAGCCTGTGTCCTTCATGTACTGAGAGCGGGGCCAGGCTACAGGCTCAGGGAGGCCCTTAACAAGGCAGGCGTTGAGACTAAGGACCTCTACGTCAGACCAGAGTACATAGTGACTAGCGCCAGAGACCACAGAGGCGAGTCCGTGAAAGAGGTTAGGATAACGTTCGCGGACTTCTCCAACGCGCCGAGAGGGGCCAAAGTCACGCTATTCAAACCGGATACCGAAGCTACGGGGAGAACGGGTCTGGTCTCACTAACGCGCGCTCTAGACGAGCTTGAGCGCGAGGGGACTATGGTAGAGAAGCTTGTTCTCTACGGCTTTATCACACGCGTGGCCGCAGGTAGGATAGCTCAGAAGGCGCTTTCGGAGGGCGTCGAAGAGGTCACGGTGATCGCTCTGGTTGACCTTGCTGACCTTGCATCAAACGACTATGACATGGTGCTGTACGGGCCAGATTTACATGCATGGGTGACGCAGAGGGAGTTTAAGCCTCTAGGCGCCACGGTTGGGCTTGAGACATTCGTCGAGATGCTCCCTCACTACGTCCCTGGTCTTGACCAGCCAGGAGACTTCTCTGAGAGGCAGTCTAAGTTGTTCAATGGGATCAGCTGGGAGGATGGAGACATAGCCGGCCACCTCAGGTCTGCGATCGAGGCGATAGAGACCCTGCTAACGATTCCGAATATAGAGGACTGGCAGAGAGAGATAGCAGTTGACGAGCTTGAGAGGCTCAGAGAGACTTTGAGGAGTGTGACGGGAGAAACCGTTTAATTTCCTGACTTCCGAGTCAGGAGGGTTTGCACTGATCCTCTCAGACGTAGAGATAAGAGAGGCGCTGAAGACGAGGGAGATCTCGATCGACCCCCTGGACCCGGAGAGCATAGGACCCTGCTCAGTAGATCTGAGGCTGGACAGCATCTTCAGAGTGTTCAAGGGTGACGGAGTAGTCGATCCGCGCCGGCTGGAGACCGTTGATAGAGGGGCAGAGCTCGTGGATACCGGGGGCGAGCCCTTCACGCTTAAACCCGGCCAGTTCGTGCTGGCTAGAACTATTGAGAGGATAGCTCTCTCCAAG
>JAVCBV010000015.1:0-4286 GCA_037917695.1 Thermoproteota archaeon
CAAGATACTCGAAGCGCTCAGGGGGAAGGAAGAAGAGATTACTGAAGAGGACGTGAGAAAGGTAGTCGAGGAGGTTCTTAAAGAGCAGGGAACCTCGCTCAGCGAGGAGGAGAAGGAGGAGGTAGTTAAGAAGGTTCTAGAGGAGCTAAAGGGAGGGTGACATTAGAGATCTCTCCTCACCTCTTTTTCCTGACAAAAGAAATTCTGAGCGTTCTTCTTGGCCCCCAGCTGCCTTGGGGCTAGGAGGCGAGTGAAACCAGGATAGCGAGCACCTTAGACGTGTCCTCCACCTCACTGATCTAAGCCCAGCTTACGCGAGACTATGCCAGCGGCCGTCTCAGACTTCTGACGGAAGAGAGAGTGGATTACGAGGTAGCCCCTCCACCGGCAAGCATTCCACGGCGTGCACGCCTTCGACCTCAGCACCTCCACACCCACCGCCCACTCTGGGAGCCCCGTCTCAGAGAGAACCTCCTCCTCGACGGCAGCCAGGAAACTCCAGTCCGTCCTCCCTCCTACGGAAACTCTTCCAGCAAGCTCTCCTCTTAGTTCGAACCTCCCAGCGAGAATGAAGCTCCGCTCTAGGAGACCCTTCGCAAGTTCGGGGAGGCTTGATTTTATGCGTGAGAAGGCTTCTCTATTGCCTAAGAGCAGGAATTCCTCGTCTAGCTCGTCCATCAAGAGCCTCAGAGCCCTGCTGATCATGACCCAAGCACATATATTACCCCCGTGTTCTTCCAAGAAGCGATAAAGCCTCTCCCTATCTGAAGCCCATCTCTCCGCCGTGTCCCGTGGAACTACGGCTTCTCCGCCTCTTAGCTCGATTGTCGTAGCCACCTCCATCGGCATGTAGCTGGGGAGGCCGAGCGGGAGAGAGGGCATCGTAGAGATGTACCTGTGAACATTGTCGGCATTGTCTAGATCAAGCGGACCCGATATCAGGGGAGAGAGTGCGTGCCCGCCTGAGATTATCTGGAAGACCTCATCGACGTTCACAATTCTCTCTAAGAGACTCAGCTCACCGTCGGGACTCTTTGAGAGTACGAACTCAACGTTTTCCTCGTGTCCCCTCCTCCCCGTCAGAATCCTCATCAGTTCGTCCGTGATGTGGGGGAATGGGCCGCAGCCAGCGTCGTGCAGGAGACCTGCCAGCGCGAGGAGAACCTCGTCTAGCCCCAACCTCCTGGCCACTATGGCGGCCATGTGAGCGACGTGAATCGAGTGCTCGTACCTGCTGGCCGTCGAGAGGCCCTCTACGAACCAAGGGGGCACGACTGAGAGGTCGATATCTGAGAGCCTCCTCAGGACCCATCGCTCCTCCAGCTCTGCCATAACGTCCAGAAGCTCCCTCAAGGAGGCACCGAAGCCCACGGCCAAGTGATCTAAAAACCTCTAACCCGCCTCAAGAACACCTTCCATGGTAGGGACTGGCCTGCTGTTATTCAAACGCGCCGTCTGAAGCGTGCTTTGATATGGAATCGCCAGCCGTCGGGTTTATAGGAAATCCTTTCCTTTACCTGTGGGTTTTTGCCATGCCGGCCGTAGGTAGGAGCAGGTTAGAGGATGTGACCAAGCTCCTAGTTGACACGGCTATGGGCCGAGTGAAGGCCGACTTGGTTGTGAAGAACGGCAGGTTGGTAAACGTCTTCACGGGAGAGACTATCGAGGGAGTGGACGTAGCCATCAAGGGGGACAGGATAGCCCTTGTCGGCAAGGCTGACCACACGGTTGGCGATTCAACTCAGGTGGTCGATGCAAACGGGATGTACCTCGCTCCTGGGTTCTTGGACGGCCACGTCCACATAGAGAGCTCCATGATGACCGTGACCGGCTTCGCCAGGGCTGTTCTCCCCCACGGCACGACGACGGTATTTGCTGACCCCCACGAGATAGCCAACGTCCTTGGCCTAGACGGCGTGAAACTGATACTGGACGAGTCTAGGGGAGTCCCCCTCAAGGTCTACATCTCCCTGCCCTCCTGCGTCCCCGCAACGACACCAGAGTTCGAGACCGCCGGCGCCGAGATCACCCCCAAGGATGTTGAGGAGGCGATGAAGTGGGAGGGCGTCATAGCGCTGGGCGAGGTGATGAACTACCCCGGCGTGCTCATGGGAGACGACAAGATGCACGGCGAGATAGTGGCCACACTCAAAGCTGGCAAGGTCGTGGAGGGGCACTTCTACGGGAACCTAGAGGAGGAGCTGAACGCCTACGCCGCTGCGGGAATAACCTCCTGCCACGAGTCCACCAGCAAGGAGGCTGGCCTGGCGAAGGTTAGGCTCGGCATCTACGCCATGATCAGGGAGGGGTCGGCTTGGAGGGACCTGGCAGAGGTCATAAGGGCCGCCACAGAGACCAGGATCGACACGAGGAGGATCTGCCTCGTGAGCGACGACAGGCACCCGGAGCACCTCCTCTCAGAGGGCCACATGGATCACATAGTCAGGAGGGCAATAGAGGAGGGCGTGGATCCAGTCACGGCGATCCAGATGGCCACTCTGAACACGGCCGAACACTTCAAGGTGGACCACGAGGTTGGCGCGATAGCCCCCGCCAGGTACGCCGACATACTCATACTCGACAACCTAAGCAAGGTCTCGGTTAACACGGTGATAGCGGATGGGAAGATCGTGGCCAAGGAGGGCAGGCTTACTGTGGACATCCCGACGCCGACTTACCCCGACTTCGCCAAGAAGACCGTAAAGCTGCCCAGGCCTCTCACTCCTGAGGACTTCGAGATACCGGCCCCCACCTCAGAGGGCACAGCCAAGGTAAGGGTCATCGAGGTGATCGAGGCCAGCGTGCTGACCAAGCATGTGGTGGTGGACGCCCCGATCTCGAATGGCAAGGTCGTGGCTAGCCCGGAGCTAGACCTAGCCAAGGTCGCGGTCGTCGAGAGGCACAGGGGCACCGGCAACAGGGGGCTGGGCTTCGTTAGGGGCTTCGGCTTCAGAGGTGGGGCAGTCGCCTCGACCGTCGCCCACGACAGCCACAACCTGCTGATAGTCGGCATGAACGATAGAGACATGGCCTTGGCTGGCAACAAGCTCGCCGAGGTTGGGGGAGGGATGATAGCCGTCAGGGACGGCGAGGTGCTGGGCCTGGTGGAGCTGCCGATAGCAGGGCTGATGTCTGACAAGCCCGTCGAGGAGGTCGCGAAGGAGGTCGAGGGCTTGACAAACGCCTGGAGAGAGCTGGGCTGCGAGATGATCTACCCGTTCATGACCATGGCCCTGCTGGCCCTCCCAGTGATCCCGGAGCTTAGGATAACAGACAAGGGGCTCGTGGACACCGCTACCTACAAGATGGTCGATCTGTTCGCGTAACTGGCCTCACAGCTCGACCACGTCCCAGGCGGTAAGTAGCCCTCCCAGGCCCTGCGTGTATTGAGGTGGTTGGCGTCATCGCGCCGCGCGTGAGCCCTCCTGAGCGTGGCGTGGATCTGCAAGAGCTGGGAGATCTCGCACCCCTTGCCTTCGAAGTTCCTCGAGCGGCTGATTCCCTCCAAGATCGCGTACGAGAGGGAGTCGCTCCTCTCTGAGGACTCGAGGGCTGAGGAGGGGGCCTCTGAGAGATGACCAGCGTTGGGCCCTCAGAGAGCCTTCTTGACCTCCTCGAGCAAGCGGGCCGAGGATAGCGGGATCACCTTCGCGCAGCGCGCCGAACCTTCGGCACTAAATTTCTGGCGCGCGGCCTCAGAGAGGCTGAGAAGATCTCACCAGCGGTGAGAGGTACATAAGCTCGGCCATCTGTCCGCCTTTAAGGGGTGAGTCAAATCTTCGCTGAGCTATGGGCGGTCTGAAGATAACTTAGACCCACATTTAATACCCAAAGGTTAATACCCCAAGGCGGGGGCTAGACCCGAGGATGGACACAAAGATACTCCGGCTCTCCCTCACAATCGCGGTCCAAAGCCTGAAGAGGAGGAGGTTTAGATCGGCCTTAACCCTGTTGGGCGTGGCTGTTGGCATGAGCACTGTTGTGGCGCTAACAGCGGTTGCGCTTGGAGTCAGGGAGTCGGCTGTCGGATTCCTCAGCCAAACCACTGACTTCATGGTGATGTCCAAGGGAGGGAGTGAGTTCCAGGCGGATCTCCCAGAGGCCCTGGTCAGGCACATAAGCCTGTATCCCGAGGTGGACGCGGCTGGCCCCGTTCTGTCCCAGATCGTTGTCATCGAGAGAGAGCCTGCGTGGGCGATGGGAGTCACGGATGAGACGAACGAGGTGGTTCAAGCCAAGCTGGGTGAGGGGAGAGAGGTAGAGGGCGAGGGAGAGGTCGTGATAGG
>JAVCBV010000059.1:0-4246 GCA_037917695.1 Thermoproteota archaeon
AGGCGAGAGACCCGAGCCTCCCGAAGGAGCAGAGGGAGTGGTACGACGTCGTTCAGAGCGGTCTGAAGGTCCTCCTGAACGCCTCATACGGTGTGTTCGGTTATGAGAACTTCCCTCTGTACTCTCCCCCAGCAGCCGAGATGATCACAGCCTTAGGGAGGAAGGCCATCACCACCGCTTTGAGTCTCGCTAAGAAGATGGGCTTAAGAGTCATCTACGGCGACACCGACTCCTTGTTTGTCCAAGGGGCAACGGAGGATCAACTCAGAGCGTTCGAGCGCGAGGTAGAGAAGGCCCTGGGAATTGACATAGAACTAGAGAAGCACTACCGTTACGTGATCCTCTCTAAGCTCAAGAAGAACTACTTGAGCGTCAGAGACGACGGGACTGTCGACATAAAGGGCTTGATGGGGAAGAAGAGAAACGTTCCAGACCTGGTCAGAGAGGCGTTTGCTGACGTTATTGAAATTCTGAGAGGAGTAAAGAGTGAGGAAGATTTCAAGCAGGCTAAGCAGATGATCAGGCAGAAAATCCGCTACTACGTGAATAGGCTGAAGAACAGGGAGTTCGAGCTAGACGAGGTAGCATTCAGAATGGTGCTAACGCGGCCTCTCCACACATACGTCAAGACAACACCCCAGCATGTGAAGGCAGCCCGCATGCTAGAGTCTCGGAGAATCCGAGTGAACCCTGGAACCGTCATAGCATACGTGAAGACTAAGAACAAGCTCGGAGTGAAGCCCGTGCAGCTAGCGAGCAAAGATGAGATAGACGTTCAGAAGTATCTCGAGATCATGCAGACGACATTCGAGCAGATACTTGATGTACTCGGAATAGACTTCGGGGAGATAGCGGAGGGAGTCTCAGAAGGTGGTTTGTCGGCCTACTTCTGAGAGAGTCGCTCCTCAAGAGCCCTCCTCAGCTTCTCGCTGACGATAGCGCCGTCCACCCTACCTCTGACCAAGCTCATGACTCGACCCATCAGTCTACCAAAGGCCCTCATCCCCACTCGATCGATGACCTCGCTCTCTTCCTCTAGGATTGCTTGGATTATCGAATCGAGTTCTTCCTCGCTCATCGCTAGGCTCTCAGCAATGACCGTTGGATCCAAGGAGGGATCCTCGGCAATCCTTCTTAGTATGTCCGGAACGGCCTCCTTGGCTAACTTGCCGGATGAAATGAGTCTAGTTATCTTGTGGAAGGCCTCGTCTGGAATATTATCCACGTTGACTCCTTCTCTAGCCAGGCCTCTGAGCGTCGAAGTCAATGTGGAAGCCAGGAAGCGGATGGGCACTGTAGGATGCTCCTCAACTAGTCTCTCAAAGAGAGTCACTCTGCCGTCGTCAAGGAGCATTTCTGCTAGCTCTTGAGTTAGGTCATAGGCAGAAATCAGCCTGGATACAACCTTCTCGGGTCGCTCGGGAAGACCCTTACCCTTCACGGCGTTCACTATCCAGCTTGTCTTAACCGGGAGCACATCGGTCTCGGGGTACATCCTTGCCGCGCCCGGCAGCGGTCTCATGAAGGCGGTATTTCCGTCCGGAAGCGCTTTACGCGTCTCTTTTGGCACTCCAACTGCCGCCTGAGCTACCCTCTCCCTAACGGCGTTGAGCGCCAGCCTAGCGGACTCAGGGGAAGCAATAACCAAGACGAAGGCGTCACCTGGCTCGAGCCCGGCAGCTGACCTGAGCCCATTGACCTCGCCCTCCTCAATACCATAACCTGGGAGTTCGTCAGAGTGAAGGATTCCGGCGACGCCTCCAAAGACCTTGGCGTAGTCTGACAGCTCGGTCCCGAGCCTCCTTCCCGGCTGAACCTCAACCCCCAGGAGTCCGGCCATACCTGGCAGTGGGAGCATGAACACCCTCGCTCCCTTGGACAGGGCCCTCCTAACCAGCTTTGACCTCGAGTTAGAGAACGCGTCAGAGACGTCAGCTGGCTCAAGCGCCTCAAAAGTCTGGGGCGTGAGCCCCCTTGCGCGCATCTCATCTCGTATCCTGAGTAGGTTGACCTGCCTGAGAACCTCTCTTCTGATGACCTCCTCGATCAGATCCAGCTCTTGGACTCCCTTGATCTCCTGCCGAGCTCCCTCTGCTATGCTCACGTTGAGATCCTGCCTTATACTACCAATCCCTCTTTGAACGCGTCCAGTAGCCCTGAGGAGTCTCCCGAGATATAGAGCGGCCTCTCTGGCCTGCCCCAGATGGTGGATGTCGGCCTCAGTGGCTATCTCAACTAGGGGTATTCCCAACCTGTCCAACCGATACTTGGCCCCCTTGGGGGTCGTCTCAATTATGTAGGCAGACTCCTCCTCGAGGCAGAGCGTCGCTACTCGGACACCTCCTCTGGAGGTTGGGATCAGGCTGTTCTCATTTCCTATAGCCACTAGCGCAGTTCTCTGGAAGCCGGTCGTATTGCTACCATCGACGACTATCTTCCTCATGACGTGCACTTCATCTACGACGTCCATGTTGAGCAGCAACGCCACCTCGATGGCAATCTCCAGTGCCTCTCGATTTAGAGGGAGCGGAGGCGCTTCGTCTATCTCCACCTCGCAGGTCGTGTCAGAGTAGACGCCATACTCGAAGATCCGCGCTCTCAGCGTCTCAAACCTCGCGGCCGGATCTATAGCACCTAGTTCGCTATACGAAACTCTGAGCCTCCTCCTAACCCACAAGTCTGGATCATCGTGTCTCATCCTGGGAGGACAGTGGCAGAACAGCTTCTCAGAGGTATCTAGCCTCTGGTGTATCTCAATTCCGACTGTGAGCCCGAGATCAGCGTAGTCTAGGTCTCTCCCCATTCTGATCACCTCCCGCCGAAGCACGGTGGATAGGCAGAGGGGCTGATGCTCTCGGTGAGTTCGCCCGCTTGGCTAGTGGTCATGAAGTTCCAAAGCTCTCTTCCCTCGAGGCCCCTTCCCAAGGCTATCATTAGCTTCACAGTCGCGACCTCGGGTAGCGTGTCTGCAGCCGGTATCACGCCTGCTTCCAGCATGTTCCTGCCAGTTGAGTATACCTTCAGATCCACTCGCCCAAAGAGACACTGGGACGTAACCACGACTGGGATCCCCGAGTCCACCAGCGTCCTTATTCTGCCAACGACCCTGTTGGGAACGTGACCGAGCCCAGTGCCAGCCAATACGATGCCCCTGTAACCAGAAGATGCCACTGCTTCGAGGAACTCAGGGTCTATCCCCGGCCATGAGTAGACGAGGGCGACCTTAGGCTCGATCTCTACTCGGGCAGCAACCTCGCTGGGTTCTTCAGATCTCCTTCTGAACCTAGGGTTGAGTATCTCGATACCTTTCTCGTCTACCTTCGCCAGAGGAGGCTCGTTTATCGGCATAAAAGCGTCTCGTCTGGAGGTGTGCATCTTCCTCGCTCGCACACCTCTTATCACCCAGGCAAAGTCGTCAGACGAGCTACCGTGCATCACGATGACAGACTCTGCCATCGGCCCCTCTGCAGCCACCCTTACAGCGGCCATCACGTTTAGGACTGCGTCTGTGCTCGGCCTGTCTATTGATCGCTGGGACCCTACCAGGACTACCGGTCTATCTAGATTCTCCAGCATGAACGCTAAGGCCGAAGCTGTGTAGTGCATCGTGTCAGTGCCATGAGCGACGACAACGCCAGAGACTCCGGAATTCAGCTCATCCGCCACCTTTTGTGCGATTTGGCTCCACTCTTCTGGTCTAATGTCCTCGCTCAGCTTCGTCATTAGTGGAACATAAGACACGTTAGCTATCTCCGCGATCTCAGGGATTAGATCTATCAGCTCCTCTGGAGTTTCAGTTGGCTTGACAGCGCCCGTGGCGTAGTCTACTCGCGAGGCTATCGTGCCTCCCGTGACTACTATTGGAACCTTCGGCAGGCCTGGCCTGCTCTCAGCCTTTGGAAGTCGTGGCCTAGATGGTCCCTTGGCCCTCTCGAGGATTTCTATCGAGGAGATCTTTGACACGTGGATTCCGATGTTGTATCCATTGGCTAGCTTCAGCACAACGTGCTCATCGTCTAAGATTGCAGGCCTAGGCATTAGAAGCCCCTCGAAGAACCTACCCCCGGCTGCAATCCGGATGAGGTCGTAGTCGTTCGCTCCGGCTGCCTCCAAGATTTCCTTCGCCCTACCCTTGTAGGAGAGAGGCATCAACGTCAAGACTTCGTACTATCAAAAAGTAGTGGCGCCTCTAGAACCTCCGCCACCTCGGCCCAGCCTCTCGTGGCTCCTAGCCAAAGAACCCTCC
>JAVCBV010000162.1:0-4231 GCA_037917695.1 Thermoproteota archaeon
ATCCTTAACTGCCCATTCTCAAGATGCGGCGCGGCCACCACCACCCCCTCGAAATCGAAGGGGAGGATTTTAGTGAACCGCCCCGCCACATGAACTCGCCCTGGCGTGAAGCAGACCCGAGGATTCACCACCGGCGATTCGCCCGGGTGCTCCCTCAGCATAAGAACCAGAAATGAGCTCACCTCATCACTTGTGGCCTGGAGGGTGAAGGTTTCCGGCCCTCCCTCCTCAATTATGGGCTGGAGCCCCGTCCTCAAGCCTTCTGTGAGATCGAGAAATAGCGCCAGGGACTCGTTGATCACTTCTCCAATAGTCCTGCCCGTTCTCCTCGCTATCTCCGCCGCTCTGTCGTAGAGGTCGGAGTTTATTCCTCTGATGGTGATGTCCTTCCTCTTTCTGACCTCCTCACTCACGCGCATCACCTATGCGTGACTTGCGTTACTTGTAATATATGCGTTGCGCGTTTTATGCCATAGCTCAACCGTTATATGCCAACATCGAGGGAGGCCAATGCGATGAACAGGACCGCCGCCGCGGCTCTGCTGATGGGCGCTCTCTTAATCACCCTCGTATCCATCAATGCCCAGCAGACGGTCGCCTTCTGCATATATGGCTCTGAATCGTGCAGGGCCTGCTCGTGCCTGAAGGAGGTCCTGACAGAAGAGTTCGGCGAGAGTTCGGTCATATTCAACGAGATCTACGGCAATGAGATGTGCGTCAGGATCATGGAGGAGATCTACGAGCTGGCCTTCCCAGACCTGCCGCCAAAGGATCGAGTGATACCTCTTACAGGCGTAATTTGCGATGGAGAACTTGTCGCGGTTGTGGCCGGACTGCCGAGAAAAGACCCTGACTTCTGGCGCGATCTCGCTCAAGAGAGGGACTGCTTACTAATCGTGTATCCCAACGGAACCCAGCGGATGTCGACGGACCCCGCGTTGAACTCGCAGATAGCAGAGTGCTTCAGGGGAAGGCCCCCCGCAGGGACTGGCGCAAAGTTCACCACAGCAAAGGAGGTCATCTGGCCCGTTACCACGGCCGCCCTGGCTGACAGCGTTAACCCCTGCACGTTCAGCGTATTCACCGCTCTCCTCCTGCTGGCCGCATCGGCCGGCGGTAGGAGAAGATCCGTCTTGGTTGGGTCCGCGTTCGTCGTGGCGGTCTTCTTGGCTTACTACGCGCTTGGCCTCGGCCTCATTGAGGTATTCGCCGCCGCTCCGTGGCTGAAGTACACAGTCGCGATCCTGGGTATAGCGGTTGGCAGCTACGAGATCTGCACCTCTCTGGGAGGGAGATTCAAGTCCCCCCTGCCAGCTCCTCTCTACAGGACCACATCCAGACTCGTCAACTGGACTTCCAAGGCCGCCAGCATTCCCCTTGCGTTTGCCGCCGGTCTAGTCATTAGCGTGACCCTGCTCCCATGCTCGTCTGGCCCCTACTTGGTGGCCACATCTCTCCTAGCGGGACTGCCCACCTACGAGAGGCTACTGCTGCTCGGAATGTACAACCTGATCTTCGTAGCCCCGCTCATCGGCATCCTGTTGATCGTAGGAGCCCTCCAGAAGAAGGTGAGGGAGGTCAAGGCCTGGAGGACCAAGAAGCTCCACGTCATGAACCTCGTGGCTGGCACTCTACTGGTGCTGATTTGCCTCTACGCGCTCCTCACCTGGTGAGGCTTGGATCTGAAGGCCCTACTCGCGGAAATAGGCCGAACAAACCCCTAGGTATTGCGCAGCAGGCGGCCAAGGCTTCGAGGTCTCCATGCTCCACCTCGGCTGGCCTAGGAACGGCTATTCTATCTACAAGCCCCTCTTTCAAGACTACTGGATCCAGCTTCCTCTTGAGGACGGGAGGCCTCATACATCCGAGCGAGATCTCTCCGCCGAATACCCTCCTGGCGTGCCTGATGGCCGGAAGAACCCTGGAGGAACTTGGGGGCGGCATGCTCTCAAACGGGGTTCCCTCTGTCGGAATAAACACCAGCAGGACTAAGGTGCTGAGATCTAGCGATGCTAGCTCGCTCAGAACCTCCACTTCATCTTCCAGCCTCACGCCAGGAAGTCCAAGCATTACGTGCGGCACCACATTGCGAGGACCAGCCTCCAGCGAGGCGTAGAGACCCTCGAGGAAGTCTCTGTACGCAAGTCCTCTAAGCCTAGCGGCAGCCTCTCCGGGAGGGAGATCGTAATCGACAGAATCAAATCCGGCCTGCCGGAGTTTTGAGGCTAGAGTTCGGTCAACTATCCCCGAGTGGACGCTCAGATGCAGGCCTAAATTGGCTCTGATTCGCCTGATCTCATCCAGCATCCCATAGACTGGTAGCCTGCCTCTCGCATCGGATCCTCCGCTGATCAGAAGACCCCTTGCGCCTTCTTCACGCAGCCTCCTGGCTAGGCCGTAGACGCCCTCCCCCGGTCTGGGAGAGATCATGCCTCGCAGATACCTGCCCCTGCACAGGTCGCAGTTCAGGGGGCAGACCGGCCCTGTTATGCTGACTGCCGGGTATACCCTCCCCGGGTAGAATGCCTTGACGTCCAGCTAACGGACACCTCCCTTGAGGGCCATTTCGAGGCTGGGGTAGTTGTAGAGGGGGCCAGACGGCCTCTCGTTGTAGTAGGGTCTGTTGCACCAGGGGCAGCCTGAGGTGAGCGTAGCCTCGGGAGGAGGCGAAAGCTCTCCCCGCTCCAAGAGGCGGATGACCTCTTCTCTCTTGGCCCCCTTGGAGAGGAGGTACCTGGCGGCCTGCATTCGCCTGTAGGCCTCCAGCTGAGGCTGCCTTCGATTACTCATGGGAGTCCCCGCGACCGGAGTGAAGGCAAAGAGAGCTACGTCGGCCCCCAGCTCATACGCCAGGGCCATCGCCTCCACGAACTCCCTCTCGGTCTCACCAAGGCCAAATATCAGGTGGACGAAGGCTCTCCTGGGGCCGAACAGCTCCACAATCCTCTTTGTGAAGCCCCAGTACTCCTCCCAGCTGTACGGCTTCCCGACCCTCTGAACGAGTTCAGGAGTGGCGGCGTCAAGGCCTACCCCCACGTGGGTCACGCCCAGATCCTTGGCTCTGAGCAGCACCTCGTCTTGAACGGGAGTAATCGCCAGCGAGGCTGGCATGTCAACCCCGGAACTCCTCAGCCTACTCAAGATCTCCAGAGCTTCCCTCTCGAATCCGTCCTTAATCACCGTCTGCAGGCACACTCTCTTGATGGATCCCGGGTGCTCTGCCAGCCTCTTAGCCAACTCCTCTAGCTGGACCTGAGGCCACTCAACTCTAGACAAGAGTTCCCTTCGTGAGCTCGCCGACATCGACTGAGGGCAGAAGGCGCAGTCCCCCAGACACCCGTCCTCCGACCACTGAAGTAGGTACGCGGTGGTGGGGAGAGCGTCAACTCTGACCCTCGTTAGCCCGATGGCTGCTAGAGTTCCAAGGGAAGCCCTCACCAGCATTCGGAGAGTCTTGATGGACAACTTGATTAAGAACATGCGCCTTAGAGCTAAGCTGGGTGAGGGGGTCCTGAGGTGGAGACTGCTTCGCAGAGATGGCGACGCCTACTTTAACATGGCCCTGGACGAGGCTCTGCTTGAGGGAGTTCGCAGGGGAGTTTCTCCCCCGACCCTGAGGCTCTACGCCTTCACGCCGAGCGCCGTGACGATGGGGAGGTTTCAGAGGGCTGCGGAGGTCGTGGACCTAGAGCTGGCCGATAGGCTTGGTGTACCCGTCGTGAGGAGGATCACGGGGGGCGGGGCAGTGTACCACGACGAGTTTGGCGAGGTGACCTACTCGGTCACGGCCCCCGTGGACCTGTTCCCTGGGAGCATCTTGGACAGCTACAGGAAGATCTGCGCGGGCTTGGTGAGGGCAATCTCATCCCTCGGCCTCGAGGCGGAGTTCGTCCCGGTCAACGATGTAGTGGTAGGGGGCAAGAAGATCTCTGGGAGCGCTCAGGTCAGGAGGGGCACTGCGCTCCTACAGCACGGCACTCTCATGTACGCTACCGACCTCGACACGCTCGCCGATCTGCTGAGGGTCCCGAGAGAGAAGCTCGCCGCTCACGGCGTGGCGAGCATAAGAGAGCGGGTCACGACGCTCTCGATAGAGCTCGGCAGGCAGGTGAGCCGCGCGGAAGTTGAGGAGGCCATGATTTCGGGCTTCTCAGAGGCTCTCGGAGTCGAGTTGGAGGAGGGTGAGCCGAGCGGATGGGAGCTTGCTGAAGCCGAGAGAATAGCTCGAGAG
>JAVCBV010000172.1:0-4221 GCA_037917695.1 Thermoproteota archaeon
TGCCATGGAGCTAGCCAGGAGCACATTCGTCAAGGGAGTCCTGACTAACGACTTGGTGGAGAGGATCTCATCGCGTCTTCTGACTGAGTGGGAGGAGTACAGAAGAGAAGTCGGAGAGTGGGAGGAGACTAGGCTCACCGTGTCCTCCTGGGAGGTCGAGAGGTACCTGAACGTTGGAGCATAGCCAAGTACTCCGCCGCTACAAGGTATTATTTGGCCAGGCTCAGGTTCTACCGGTGAAGGATCTGTCGGCGGAGAACCCCGTTGAAAGGATGGGATCTGCTCTGGCAGGCGTAGAGATGGTGGCCGAAGTGCCGATTTCACGAGTCCACTCGTTTGTTGAGGAAGTCATCCGAGCCGTGGAGTCGGCAGGATTCGTGGCCGAGCGTCGGGCCGAGGGCTACGCGCTCATGCCAGCAGGAGTGAACGTCCCAACCCACCTCAGGATCGGAGTTTTCGGAAGCATGGTGTCTTTCTGGATTCGCGGAGCCTTCAGTTTGTTGGAATCAGCTGATCGCTTGGGCGTAGAGCCTCAAGAACTCTTTGATGCTCTGATGGACGGAGTTAGGAGAGCTGCCGAGATCTTTAGGAGGATGCCCCAAGGAGCCGTCAAGATCAGGGTGCCCTAGTCAACTCACCTGAACAAACGGAAGAACCCCTCGCGTCGGCCTATCTCTACAACTTCTGGGAAGAGCGACCTAAGAAGGGTCTCCTCTCTCTGAGTTTGAGCGCTACTACAAGTATGCCGACTATGAGGTCATCCTCCTCGACTGAGTCCATCAGCTCTCTGAGAAGCTCGTACGTTCTCCTGAGGCCGAGTATCATCGTGAGATCTGTTAGGTTGTCAAGCACCAGGGTGATTGGACCGCGAGAGGAGCCCCTTATTCTGTTTACTAGGCTGATCAGCTGAGAAATCGTGGGAGCCGCGGTTATGACTTCCTCGCTCACCATTGGGTATGGAACTCCCTGCCTCAAGTAGACGAGTGTTGAATTGACCTCGTTGGCCAAACTTATGGCGAGCGGCTGCCCCTCCTCGTGAAAACCGCTGTTGCGCGATTTTCACCTACTCTCTTCAGGAACTTGGTGAGTCTATCTAAGGAGCCCTCTGTGGTGTCCCACCTGATCAAGATCCTGCGATACTTGACCGGCTCTCCGAAGCTCTTTGAGAAGGCCGAGAGGAGGCTTGGTAAGAGGAAGGGCAGACTAACAGACCAGGGGGGGATATCTGCCCAAGACGCAGATGTGGAAGTCTAGGGTCTTCACCTGAAATTCGGCCGAACTCAAAGGAAGAGAACTCCGTATAGTTCTGGCCAGCAAACCGAGTAGAGCATGTCCAAAGACGTCAATAGAACGATCGAGCACTTAGGCCCCCCGATTGTCTAGAAATACGTACAACACAGTGTTCTTTAAATATTTTTCAAAAATCATGCATTTTAAAAAGCAAGGACTCACAGAATTCCGCTGCAAGCGTGGCCGGTCCTTTGGGTCCAATCGTCTAATCCTGCCTCCTCTCCAGGAACTTAACATACCTCTCTATGTAATCTGCGAAGAAGAACCAAGTCGCAAAGACCGCAATTGAGGCTCCAATCCCTATTGCCAGCCCAGAGACCAGCGCCTCCTTCACAGGGTCTGAGAGGGCAACCACATCTATCAGGAGGGCCGTTGCCAGCAGGAAGGAGACGAAAGTCATGTAGCTCTTCAACTTAGTCTCCAACTTTATTCGACTCATCAACATATTGAAGGCAAGAAGCACAAATCCTATCATCGCAAGGACGCTAAGCACTCTTGCCGCATACACGGCCGCGGCGTCCACCTTGACAAGTAGGTCCCGAGGAAGCAGAACGCTCAGAACTAGGTAGACCCCGATGAAGCCAAGTCCTAGATCCGCCGCCCCCACGATGAGGCTTGAGGGGGCGAGGGGAGGCTTACTTCCGAAGAACCTTTCAACCGCCTCATCGACCTTTGAGAAGCTCAGAAGCTTCCGCAGATAGAAGTTGACGATCTTTATTGCTATAATCGTGGATGTAAGCGCCGCCAGAGCCAGGAATATGCGAGGAGCCAGCTCTATCAGCTCCTGAGCCAGCTGCCTGAGCAATCCCTCGAAGAACTCTACTACTTGGAACTCTCTCATCTACCTCACCACATGAGAAGCAGAGATGACGTCCTGTATATGACGTATAATGTCAGCAGCGTGAAGGTGAGCGCGAGTATTCTAAGCACGGCAAAAAGCGTCTCCTTCGTTATGGCTACGCTAACCCTATAGCCCATGAGCGTGGCTCCGTAGGCCGCGTTGGCGTAGGCTCTAGCTAGGTGTGGAGGGACAAGGGAAACCTCTGGTATCATCAGCGCGGTCAAAGCGAAAGCTGAGAACTTCAGGGCGGCGGTTATAGCAAACGCCTGCCCAAAAAGCGAGTCCAAGAACACACCCAGTCCAGACGCCACGAGTTGAGCCATGCCACCAACGGCCAAGGCCAGGGCGCTCGATCTAATAGCTCCAAGCCATTTGTTGTACTTGGCAAATAGATATGTTCCGAGAAGGCTTGCCCCGCTGAATGAGAAGGCGGAAATTGCGGATAGGCTTAGCTGGAACCACGCCGCGCCCGAGAGAATCACAGAGAGGGGTATAGCAGAGTTGATTAGCAGGGCTATTTTGTACTTCTTCGGGCTGATATGCCTCCAGAAGGGGGCTCCA
Organism: Thermoproteota archaeon; assembly: GCA_037917695.1. Classification (GTDB taxonomy): domain Archaea; phylum Korarchaeota; class Korarchaeia; order Korarchaeales; family Korarchaeaceae; genus DRBY01. The sequence goes on from JAVCBV010000172.1 coordinate 2,693, forward strand.
AAAATGCTGGAAGCCGTTCCCACGAGCCCCATGGCCGCGGCTAAGTAGGCAGGGTATCCAAGACTCTGCATTAGGAACGGCGTCCAAGCCATTGAGAACAGGGCTCCAGAAGCCAATAGAGTAAGCTGGAAGGTCGACGCCGCGAAGATCCTCCCCCGCTCCTCTACCACGCGAGGGATTTGGAGACTCTCCAAATGGGACAGATCCTGCGTCATCATGAGTGCGGTTGAAAGCAGGCCAGCCCCTGAGCCCAGCAGGAACAGAGCGTAATACTTGCCGTAACCCTCCAGAAATCCCAAGAGAGCTGTCACAAGACCGTGACCCAAGATGCTTGCGGCAGCTCCTGATACAACGCGCCTTGCCACGACGTCGCAGATTTCCTCTTCGTCGAAAGAGCCGAAAATTACGAGACTCATTCCAAGCGAGGTGATCGCTTGGAAGGTGGAGTAGATCGTGTAGAAAACCGTCAGAAGAAGCACATCGTCAGAAAGCCCGAGGGGGACCCATGTGAGCCTCTCTAGGCCGTGCGCAGAGATCAGCTTGAGCTTGAACTTCTTAGACAGAATCTCAGGTCTCTTAAACACAGTAACTCCTATGACAGTAAAGAGGACCCCACTTCCCAGGGACACAAGAGCGATGCCAGCCAGATCTAGGCCCTTCTCAGCCAGATAGACGAGAAAGACCCCTCTAGTCATGGCTACGTACAGCGAGCCAAGCGCCATCTCTGCTACTAAGACCCACTTGAGCGACCTGAACGTCATTGTAAGGCCTTTTCCCACTCACAAATTGGGTATATTAGCCTACTGCGGCTTACCCGAACAATCTATCCGTCAGATGGATATACTCTTGCCTGCCCGCCCTAACAATCGGTGATAAGAATGACTAGCAGAGGCGCCCTGATGGTGAGGGCTGTTGTCTCGCTGTCGCAGCTAATAATTGGGTTGCTGGTACTCGTATCCGGCCTCGTGCTATTCTTCATGCCGAGCGGTCCGTGAAGCGGAGAGCTGGTCGTGTTCTTTCTAACGAAGCACCAGTGGATCACGCTGCACGACTATGCGGGCTTTGTGATGGCTAGCCTGGTTATTCTCCACATTTACTTCAACTTCAGACCGCTCAAGACGTTCGTTAAGATACTGAGCGGATCTAAGGATTGAGCGCGCAAGTCGAAGTCGAGATAAACAGAGGGAAAAGCTTGCTCTTCGAACCCAGGCGAATGAAGAGACTTTCTGAACTCACTTGGACTCAAGTTCTGGGCTAACTGATCTGAACACGTCAGATACTGCTCTGGCGAATTCTGCATAAGCCCCTCGTCCGTAGGCTACTAGAAGTATCCTCTCCAACTTTGACCCCCTATCTAAGTGGGATCTGATCTCCTCGGCCATCGCTCTCACGGCATCGTACAGCCGGAGACCGCCCACACCCGTCCCCATTCCCGGGAAGGCCAAAGATCTCAGATTCAGTTCTTCTGCCTTCTTCAAAGCGGCCCGCGTCGCAGCCCTTGCAGAATCCAGCGTGGCCCTGCCACCCGG
>JAVCBV010000084.1:0-4197 GCA_037917695.1 Thermoproteota archaeon
TCTTTGACTAGTTGATCTCTCTTTGCTTCTATAGCCTCCATCTCCTGCTTCAGACGCTCTAGCTTGGGCTCCCTCTCTGCTAATAAGGGCGCCAGCTCAGGAACATTCCTGCTGGCCTCAACGATCCTCGACCACATCTGCTCGACGAGCCTCATCTCAGCCAAGCTCTCCTCAGCAGACTGAGTGTCTGAGAACTTTGCCAATGCTACCTTAAGGAGTTCCTCGAGGCGGGAGAGGGACGACCTAGCCTGCTCAGCCTCCTCCTCATTCATTTGGGGGGTTATCTCTGCTAGCTCTGCTGTGAGCGGCTCTATCGATGACAGAGCTCGCTTTGTGACCTCGGTTCTGTCTGAGGTGGACGAGGAGGGAGCGAGACCGGCCTCTACCAGGTAAATGATTCTCGCCAGGTTCCTGTCGGCTTCCAATAGAGCTCGGGCCAGCCTCAGCTTCCGTGGATCCGTCTCCAGAACGGCGGCAGCCACCTCGTAGTACTGTCGGATCATCTCCTCTATCTCGGCTACCCTGCTCTCCAGCTCTGCCCTCCTCTTGGACAAATCTTTCAGCATCCTCTTCGCCGACGCTGCTAGGTCTAGCTCCCTCTGGACCTCTAGGAGCTGTCCTATGGCAGCATCCACCTGCTCAGGCAGCGATCTTATCTCGTCGAGACTCAGATCGTAACTGGACTGCTCAGGAGTGGGGACTCTCCCCAAATGAGCTATAACTCTCTCGGCGGCCCTTCTGAGCTCGGTGTAGAGTCTAAGATGCTCGATAGAGACATCTTCCGGCGGCTTGAGCCCTGGGACCCCCTCGGGTCTCTCCATATGAACCTCGTCAAACTCGACGAGTGCCTCCGCCAGCTCGCGACGGAGGTTCTTCATCGTATAAGCGTAAAATTTCTTCACGGGTTTTGGAATGAGCATCCAGATCCCCTCTCCCGCCTATTCTGCCCTGTATCGAGGCCGTGCTCGCCGAGAGGCGGGGTCACGCCGACTTTTAAAAAAGTGGCGCGGGCCTGTCAGCGAGAGTATGCCAAGAAGCCTTCTATTCTTTGTCGGAACCAGACCTGAGATCATTAAGGCTGCGCCCGTTATCCACGCCCTCCAGAAGAGGGGCCTCCCGGTCGACATAGTTCACGTAGGGCAGCATTACGATAGGGAACTCAGCAGAGTGTTTCTCGATGAATTTCGATTGCCTGAGCCCGTCGCAGAGTTGGGCGTGGGGTCTGGAAGCCACGCCTACCAGACGGCAGAGACTATAGTCAGAGCGGAGGAGATCTTGGGCGAGCTACTCCCAGAGGCCGTTTTGGCTGTGGGCGACACGAACGCCGTACTTGGCACAGCGCTGGCGTGCACAAAGCTCGGGATTCCTTTCTTACACATCGAGGCTGGATTGAGGAGCTTTGACTACACGATGCCAGAGGAACTCAACAGAAGAGTTGCAGACCACCTCGCGGCTCTAAACTTCGCGCCCACAAGGAGGGCCGTGGAGAACTTGCTCAACGAGGGGATACCACCCTCCAGAGTTAAGCTCACCGGAAACACTGTCGTCGACGCCGTTAAGACAATGCTCCCCATCGCGAGGGAGAGGTCAAAGATCCTCAAGAAGCTCAGAATCGATCCCTCTAAGCTGAACCTGCTAGTCACGGTGCACAGAAGGGAGAACTTGGAGCACTCTGAGAGACTGGCCGGCATCGTTCAGGCTCTCTTAGAGCTAGATGAAGCCCAGGTAGTTTGGCCAGTTCATCCGCACGCAGCCAGAGTCTTGAGGGAGAGGAACCTGCTAAACGACCTGCTAAGGGCTCCTCACGTCAAGCTGACGAAACCGCTTGGATACCTGGACTTTCTAACGCTCCTGCACTCGGCTACAGCCGTCGCCACAGACTCAGGGGGCGTGCAGGAGGAAGCTCTCACCTTAGGCGTGCCCTGCGCCGTGCTTAGAGACAACACGGAGAGGCCAGAGATCGTCGAGCTAGGCGCAGGTCTCGTCGTGGGGGCGCACCCCGGGAGGATCGTAAAGGCTGTGAGAGACTTCTTCTACAATCCTGTGTGGAAGAGAAGAGTCAGAAAGGTGACAAACCCATTTGGAGACGGGAGAGCAGGAGACAGAATAGCTGAGATCATAGCCTCGATCGACTTCTCCGAACTCGAGCCCAAGTCTCCCGAATTTGAGGAGGGCGCTCCAGTCTACGCAATGGTGCCAGTCAGAGGAAGGCTCGGAGGAATGCTAGTGTCGCAAGTAGAGCAGTCCATGAACGTGCTCGTGGTGGCCGTCTACGATAGGAGGGGGAGGGCCGAATTCCCCCATCCTAATAGGGAGTTGAGAGAAGGGGAGATACTGAAGGTCTTAGGTGAGCGAAGATTCGTTGAGAGGATCAGGAGTTCGGTGGGGAGGTGATTGAGTGAACGAGCTCCAACTGCTCGGCTTGATCATGTTGTGCGCAGGAGTCCTGCTCGTTATTCTATCGCTACTACTGCCACCCAGGGCAGGTCGGAGAGAGGCGGGGGAGACCAGCGTAGGCGGCATCATACTGATCGGGCCAATACCAATAGTCTTCGGGAGGAACTTAACGCGAGGGATGCTGCTGTTGCTAATGGTAACTGGGCTCGTTATGGTGATAACCCTGCTCGCTCTCTATGCATTCTGGGGGGGATAATGAGTGGTCTGGAATGCTTTAATTTCTGAAGAAGTCCAATCAGCCTTTTACAGGGCTGTAATCCTCCTGCTGGGAGTCTCTCTCATATTCATGGGAACGCTGCTGCTCGCGCTTGGCTCACTCAGAGCCGGTGAGGCCAAGGGCGGTTTTGTGATAATTGGACCCTTCTTCTTCGCTTACGGGGAGGAAATACAGCCATGGGTCGTCCTCGCCCTGCTGTTGATCGCAGTCGTAATGATGGCCGTTTTCTTGATCGCGGTTAAGAAGGTGCTGACATTCCCCATAGAGCCTACAGGAGCCTCCTCCTGATAGCCTCTGACTCCCTCCTCACGAGTTCCCTGAAGAAGTCGTCGTTGACCGTCGAGTGCTTTAGGAGGAGGTCCCTGAGATCTTCGGGGTCTATTCCCCTAGCAGCGGACGCGACGAGCGCGGTCTTCCCGAACCTTTTTGTCAGGAGCCCCAGTCTGAAAGCACGATCGGCTAGCTCTGAGTCCGGCACAGACGGTCTACCTGCCTCCTTGGCAGCCTCCACGGCTTCAATCGCCCTCTGGGCCCACTTCCCTGAGAAGGCAGCCAAGGCCTCTGAACCGCACGCCGGGCATCTGAGCCCTTGGATCGACTCTAAGAGAGTGCTCACTCTGATCGTGATCCACCATGACCAGCAGGAGGGGCAGACCACCACTAAATCGGTGCTAAGGATCCTGGCTTTGGCAGTTCTGAGGAGGATCTGCTCGAGTCTCTCTGGCGGGAGTATCTCTAGATAGAATTGGGATCTTTGGAGACCAAGCCAAGCTATTGGGCTGGGTTCGCGCCTCTTCACCGTTATCAATTCAATCTCCCCAGAGGAGAGTCTTTCCAAGAGAGTTCTAAGACCCTGAATGTCGTAATCTTTGAGCAGCGACTCGGAGATGGCTTCTTCGTATACCGGCGTTCCTTCGTAGGCCTCTACGACCTTCTTCAGGCTGACTTCCCTGACGCTTGCCCACTTGGAGACCAGCCCCATCCTCTTCGCGACCTGTAAGACTCTTACCGCAAATCTCCCCGTTCTAGGCAGCACCTTAAGCAGCAGAGATTCCAAGTCCTCCGCCTTGAGCCTCTCTAGAGCCTGCATAACTACCTCGACGCTGGCTGGGCGCAGGATCACTCTGTAGGGGTCCTCGTTCGACAGAACTCCAAGCCCGGTTGACTCGACTATGATGTGTGAGAGGAGCCTCGACAAAGTTCTGTTAACCAGGGTTCCAGAGCAGGTGTGTACAACGACGTAATTGGAGAAGCCTTCCAGCACGATCTGCCTATCCGTGCCTGTAGGAACTCCTGAGTTGACCTGATCCTCAAAGATGGTGAGGGCCCTAGTAGCGTCCTCGATCGACGTGAATGGGTACTCCTCTATCACTCTCCTAGCGGCTGCCTCTACCCCAGATCTCCTCGTCTCTTCTAGGACGAGTCGACGAATCCGGCCGACCTCGAGGGCCACGTCCATGGGTACTGGCAGGTCCTCACCAACCCAGCTTGGAATGGCGCCTGTCGGATCGTCGGCTCTTACC
>JAVCBV010000156.1:0-4194 GCA_037917695.1 Thermoproteota archaeon
GACCTCTATCCCTCTGGCCCTCTCCTCCTGCGACACTCTGCCAGCGAGGGAGGCTATCAACCAGCCTCTGAGCCCCACGGCCACCAGAAATATACCGAGAGCAATTGACCCCTTCTCTCCCAGGTACTTCAGGATCTTTGGCCGCTTGACGAACTCATCCAGCAGGTCCAGGATCAACCCCCATCCCACTAATCCGAGCCCGAACTCTACCACCCTCGACTCTGCCGTGGGGATGGTCGCCGAGGTGGCTGCCGCAACCAGAGCCAGCGTCAGCGCCACTAGGTTGACGGACTCTGCCAAGACGTCGGTAAGCTCAATCTCCGCCTTCATCCTCCACTGACCGGCGGTCGCAATCGCAAGCAGTGCTGTGATAGATAACCAGATCGCTGCGACCACTTGCCAACGCATGGCCGTACCTCGTGTGTAGTGGTTAGCAAAAACCTTCACTTCAGGCTAAGGTTAAACGACGCCAGCGACTAAGAACTCCGACTCTATGTAGGCTCACGTTAAAATTGGTGGACACTAGTTCCAGCAGCGGTGAGGTCAGTGCATGAGATGAAGAGATGCGCTAGGGCTTTTGTCATGATCTCGACGGAGCTTGGAAAGGAGAGGGATGTCGTCAGAAAGTTGATGGAACTCCCGGAGGTTGAGGAGGCGCACATAGTGCCCGGCGATTTTGACATCGTAGCCGTTCTGAAGGTGAAGAGGGATATCGTGGCGCCGACTGGGGAGGAGGTGATGGACGTGGTGCTCGACAAGATAGGTCGGATCTCGGGGGTCAAGAACACTCACACGATAATTCCCACCCACTCCTTCACGAAGACTCCAGAGTAGCTGGGGATCTCAATTGGCCGTAGTGGAGGTAGAGAACCTCAGGAAGAGATTCGGGATCGTGGAGGCCCTTAGGGGAGTGTCATTCAGAGTCGAGCACGGCTCCGCAACGGGACTTCTTGGTCCAAACGGCGCCGGCAAAACGACGACGCTGAAGATATTGGTAGGCCTTCTGAGGCCGACTAGCGGCAGAGCAAGCGTTCTCGGGTTGAATCCATGGCGAGAGGGCCACAAGGTCAGGCAGAGAGTTGGGATCCTCCACGAGAAGCCAATTTACCCCAAGAGGGTCTCTGTCCGCAGGCTCCTCGAGTACGCCGTGAGGATGCGCGGGCTCGACCAAGCGGAGGTGAACAGAGTCCTCAGGCTCGCGGGGCTGGCTGAGGTTTCGAGTAGGCGTGTGGGCGCCCTCAGCAGGGGTTACCTCCAGAGGCTCGGCCTCGCCCTGGCAATAATAGGGGAACCCGAGGTTCTCCTCTTGGACGAGCCCACGGCGAATCTCGACCCTGCGGCTAGGATAGAGATACTGAACCTGATCGACACGCTGAAGAGGGAGCTTGGCGTGACGATGCTGATATCTTCCCACATAATCCCAGAGCTGGAGCCTCTCTGCGACTCCGCCATATTCATAGCGGAGGGCAGGGTTCTGGACTATGGCACGCTGGAGGAACTCGCCAGGAGGCACGGGACCGAGGCCCATATCTTGCTTGAGGCGGAGAGACCCAGGGAGTTGGCTTCTAGGCTCATCTCCTTGGAATTCGTGAGGTCCGTGGAGGTGGACGGAGGCCTATTGAGGGTTAGGGTCCTGCCTGGAAGCCTTGAGGAGGCTGAGATTGAGATCTCTAGGGCCACGGGGTCTTACAGGCTGAAAGTGATCTCCTCCGGCAGGGCCGGCCTGCTAGACCTGTATGGGAGGGTAGTTGGAAATGAGGCCTTGGGTGCGAGTCTCAGAGTACCTGTCGGTCGCGCTGGGTAAGTACGCCTACGGAATGGCCTTGGCTGCGCTTGCCGCGGCTACGGTTTCTGGCGTGGTTTCTCTGAGCGACGCGGTTAGGCAGATGGTGATAGTAGGGGCTCCCAGCGCGACCCCGAGACCGGCGCTCGAGGCAGGTCTGACGTTCTCACACCTCGCGTTCGGGATAGTCTCAATGTCCATGGCCGGTATCCTGGCAGGGGAGCTGGCCTCTGAGGCTCTCTTCCACCTGAGCCTCCCGATGAGGAGGGAGGAGTATGCATTTACCTGGCTCCTCACAGCTGTGTGGGTTCCGGTAACGCTTGAGATCGTGTCGCCAGCCGTACCCATGGCGATTCTGGACCCAAGGATCGTTACAGGCATAGCAGTCGGACCAGTCGTCCTGAGAGCCGTCGAGGACTGCCTAGTGTTCTCCACAATTCTCTGGTGCGCCCTCCTGAAGAGGAAGGGGCTGGTGACCGCCTACGGGCTGGCCGCAATACTCTTCCTGCCTGTCATCGTCGGGTTCGCCTTAGCGGCCACCGGAGCCCTCTGGGGAAGCCCGCCCCCTGCCATCCTCCGCGCGATCACCTACGTGCTGCCCGCCACGACAGGAATGGTGGGTGGAGGCATCATTCAAGCGGACCTAGGCGCTGCGCTGTTGGTATGTGGGTCGCTGGCTGTGGTCTCGCAGCTAGGACTCGTAGCTTGGTTCAGGGAGAGACTGGAGGTGACTTAGGTGCTCAGACCCGCAGGAGTCCTCCTCATATGCCTCGCCCTTGGAGGCCTGCTCTCGCTGTCCCTCTCCTCGAGGTTCAGCTCAATCTACGTCAGGCCTGTGGATACCATCGTCGAGTGCGTGAGCGTCGACGAGGGACGGTGGCTCGTGGTGGCATCCTCTGAGGAGATCGAGGTCCCCTCTATGGAGGGAGTGAGCTTCTTTGCCAGGGTGGATGCCCATGCCTCGCTCCTCTCCAGCCCTCCGAGTCCGGGCTCGAGGGGCGGACCCCCCGTTCTAGCTCCGATCCCCACGATTTTCGAGGACTCGAGCATCTACGTACTGGATGGGAAAGTGGGCAGAGCCATAGGCCTACCGTGGACCGCTGGGACCCCCTCAACCGCCCCGACCGTTGCGAGCGAGGCGCCCTCTCTGGCGATATCTTCTTCGGGCCTAAGTTCCCCGGACTGGGCTCAGGGGGAGTTTGTGGAGGGCGAGATCCAGATCCCAGAGGGTGGGAAGTGGTACGTCGTCTTCGTCGGCGAGGCCACGATCGGACAGCCCCTGCCAAGCTCTGACATCAACAACACGGTGGAATGTTTCGTGGACGTCACGCTGTCCGCGAAGATAAAGCCTGAACTCGGTCAATTCCTCCGAACTGCATACTTGATCGGCGTAGGGGTTCTGCTGATCGCCTTGGACTGGATTCGTAGGAGGAGAGGCGCCGAACCCGCCCCCGCTTAGAACACTGTTCCCTCCGCTCTCTGAGCCATGGCCCAGTACAGTAGGGCTAAGGCCAGGCCTAAGGCGGCCATGGGCTCGCCTAGGTTCAGCTCGACAGTCACTGGAACCTCGATTTCCGCCTGAAACTCCGCCCGCCCGATGGTCTCCGAGATTGTTGAGGAGAGGTTCGTTAGGGACTCGACCAGCTGATCTGCCGTAGAGGCCGTGTACTGCAGTCCGCCAGTCGCCTCGGCAATCCTCTTCGTCTCCAGGTCTCCCTCGTCTCCCGGAGGGCCGGTGAAGACCGTGTGGAGGGGCACATCCAGGTCCCTGAAGTCGTCGAGGAGGCCTTGGTACTCTTCCCTGTCGGCTGGCAGTCCGTCCGTCACCATGACCGCGGCACAGGTGACGTTGAAAGCTCTGTAGCCCCTCAGCCACGAGATCGCGGAGAGCAGCGGGTACTGATACATCGTCCCTCCGGTTGGCTCCATCCTCTGGATGACCCCCCTAAGCCTCGTCCTGTTGGAGGTCGGAGGCACCGCCAGCTCCACCCTGTCAGAGAACGCGATTAGGCCCACCTCTACCTCCTCGGGTAGCCCTTCAACGAACTTCAGAGCAGCCTCTTGGGCTGCCTGGATCTTGAGCCTCCCTCCTATGGTTCCTCCCATGCTCCCTGAGACATCCACCATCAGAACGACGGCCGGGCGGGCCAGCCTGTAGGCAACCTCCAGCTCCCCAGAGACCGGCTTTACGACGGTCCGCTCCACGCTGACGGTTGGGGATAGGAGGGCGACTGTTAGGAAGATCGTAGAGGTCGCCAGAGCGACCCGCCTAATCCTCCTCTTCCCGCCCGAGCGTGCGGGTCCGAGCACCGACGCAAGTGGGTAATCCGCCCTGAGGGTGGGTCTCCGCCCCCTCAGCCTCCTCAGGGCCAGGCCTACCGCGGGCGCTGCCAGCACCACGATCAGCGTCG
>JAVCBV010000093.1:0-4147 GCA_037917695.1 Thermoproteota archaeon
GGATGTTGCGGACGTTCTAGAGTTCCTGGGCTTCCTTGTCTGGCCTCGAAGGTAACCTTGCCACTGAGCTCTCCGTAGGCGGATGGCCGGGCGGCACGAGCCCCCTCGCCTCACCGCCCCCGACCCTCATGCGATAGACCTCCTCCTCTAACCGCCTGACGCTCCTGCTCAGGGCGAGCACCTCTACCACTAGCTTCTCTTCCTCCTCCTTCAGCAGCTCCTCCGATAGGTCAACCGTGAGCTTTACTAGAGCGCCCAATCCGCCTACCAGGGCAAAGAGGAACACGAACGAGATGAGCAAAACGGGCCTAAACATCCACTCAGCTACCGCTCGAACCTCCGCCGGCTGAATTAGCGCAAACGGGACGAATGGTTCTAGGAAGCGAGCTAGTGGGTCTGCGAGTAGGAACCCCGCTAGGAAGCCCAGCATGGCCCAGCTGATTATCAGGAAGGCCACTCTCGCAGCCGTGATGTAAGCCCTCCCCCAGCGCACCATTTCAAGTCTGAGAGTTCACGACTGTAATAATAAAGGGTTGCTCCGAAACCATCCCGTCTCCAGACCCTCTTGGGTATTCAGGCATTTAGGGTTCAGAGCAGCAGCCGTCCCAAGAAGGCGACTTCAAGGAGTTCAGGATTGTCTCAACGAGCCCTCTAACCCTGCCTCTGGGGGTCACCGATCAGTGAGGGGGTACCGATCTTCTCTAGCGAATCTACAGCCCACACGAGGTCGTCGGGAGTGTGGGTTTCTGAGGAGTAATCTACGTGATAGAGAACCACGACTGCATCTCTAGATGGCAGACCAGGCGTGCGCTGCTGTCCCGGGATTAGACGCGGTCCCTATGGTGGCGACTTAGAGAAGCTCCAAGAGGGGATCACAATGCCATTGGAGCCGCCAACGACCTCAGTCTGACCAGCGAGGTGCAGAATGCCCGTGAGCGCCGCGAACCCCGCGTCAACTTCGTGTCTATTTCTCAGTCCCCTAACCTCTACCTTCATTCCTAGGGAGCTAAGGGCCTTCAGAAGGCCCTCTCTGCTGCACTGAACTCCCAAGACCCTCGCGGTCGACTTTGGATGGACCTCTATAACGTTGAATCCCCTGGATCTCAGCTCCCTAGCCAGGGCGATTCCCCTCTCCGTCAGAGACCTCATCGGGCCGAGGCCCGGGGGCAGAACCCGGAGGCCCCTCTTGATCATCTCCCTGTCCGCTGCCCTAAGAGATCCTTCCTCCGGCGCGGACAGAGGAGCGTCAATAGCGATGATGTCAGGCTTCTCAGTCTCCAGGAACTCGAGAATCTCGCGGTCCGTCCTCACGGTTAATGTGATGAGGAGGCGACGGCTCAGGAGGGCTAAGCCCGTGGGTCTGGTCTGCCTCGCGGCCAGGTCGACTCCGACAGCTCTCGGCGACACTACGCCTTGAACCAAGGGGTTCTATATATGTCGCCGCTGCAGACCGACTCAGATGGAGTTCGATCAAGAGGGAGCCCTGCCCTCTCAGCAGGCCATCTTGGCCATTCGAGAGGCCCTATCTAGCTATTTGGAGAGGCTGGCGGAGAGCATAGGGACCAGCATCCACTCCAAGGCGTCGGAAGACGTGAAGGCAATGCTGGGGGACCCTGTTGACGTGGGCCCTTGGGAAGATGTTGGCCTGCTGGCGGCCGCGGCAGACGGAGGGAGCGCCATCTACAGCCTGAGTTCAGCCAGTCTGGGCGTTGCCGTGGCCATTTCGCTCCAGCTCAGAGTGGGAGGGTCCGTAATCCGCGGTCCAGCGCGATCCCAAGTTGTGCCCGAGGACCCCTCGGAGGCCGTGAAGATGACCCCGCAGGAGGTCGACTTCGTGCTCGCCCCTCTCAGGGAGGCCATGGTTGCAGAGGCAGCTCTGTCCGCAGTGAGGGGGGAGCTGGGGGAGAAGCCAGAGATAGTGATCCTAGACGGTCCGCTGATACCTCCGAAGCCGGTGAGGCTGGCCCACAGAGCGACCGGCCACTCGAGGCTCGCCGCCAAGGCTGTCTCTAGGTACCTCAGGGCGCATTCCGAGCTAATCAGAGCCTCAGAGGAGGAGGGCGTGACCCTGGTGGGCTTTGTCAAGAGGCCAAGAGCCCACTACCTCAGCGCTCTGGCGAACGTCGAGGAGGTAGCCTTGAGCGATGGCGTCATAGCCTCTGAGGTGCTCCAAAGGGTTGGGCAGATGGCTCCGGGGGATCCGATTACTCTCTACGAGCGAGAGCTGGAGCTAGTCATTGGGGAGGAGCAGACTAGGGAGGCGATTGACCCGGGCTCCATATCATTCGCCTTCCTCCGCACCTCGAGGAGGAGGCCTCCCTACCGGGTAGACTTCGGGCCCATACACGAGCCGTTTGGCGGTCCTGCCGACGTTGCTGCGTACCTCGTCGCGACGGCAGACTCGGAGGGTGTACCCCTAGCTGTCGTGAAGGCCGACGAGTCCGTCAAGGTCACCAGGAGGATTGCCGCCGACGCCTACTTCGAGTCCCTGAGGAGGATGCTGGCCAAAGCCTCCAGATCCGCCCCGGACGTCCGGAGAGTTCTTCAACTACTGACCCCCATGTACGGTGAGTGAGGCATGCCAGAGGTCGTCGGGTACGTGTTCGAGGAGACGGGCTACTACAGACCCATCTCCTTCGACGTGGTGCTCAGGGAGGGCGCCTCGGTAGAGCCGGGCGAGTTCCTCTGGATCGACGTCGAAGGCACTCGCGTCTACTACCAAGTCGTTGAAATAGTGGTCAGGAGGAGACCTACGGCTTACGACGAGATAATGCTGAAGACCGGGAGAACCATCAGCGACGTTGAGTCCGACTTCCCGAGGGCCAGAGTTGAGCAGGTGGGTTACATCCACGCTGGAAGGCTCGACGCATATACCGGCCTAGTCAGGCCGCACGCTGAAGTCTACAGGGCGGAGGAAGAGGACCTTAAGGCGCTCCTCGGGTGGGAGAGAGAGGGCCCGCTGGGGCCGAGCGTGCTTCTAGGCTCTGTCAGGCCAGGCAGGCAGAACCTGAGGCTCAGGGCTTGGGACCTCATGAGGAGGGGGCTTGTCGTCTTTGGAGGAGTCGGCTCTGGAAAGACGACGACCCTGCTGAACGTTGTCGTCAGGCTGATCGAGGCGGTCAAGAGCGCTGGCGGGACCCCCTCAGCTTTAGTCTTTGACAAGGACGGAGAGTACGGCCCGGTTCTCAGTGAGAGGCTGGGGACCGAGGTGCTGGACGCCTCCTCCTTGATCCAGGAGGGGGGCGGTGAGGACGTCTACTCAGCCCTTAGATCGGCTCTTGGTCTCTCTGGCCAGTCTAGGGAGGCCAAGGCGCTGAAAGCTGCGGTGATATCGTCTCTCGGAGGGGTTCAAGGCGCTGTAACTCGTCAGACTGTCGAGACAGTCATCCAGAGGCTCGAAACGCTCGCGGCCGGGGGAGGGCAAACGGGGGTGCAGAGGGAAGCGGCGGCCTCGGTGGCCTCTCAGCTCAGATCCATCTTAGACGCCTTTCCAGAGGCTAGGGAGGGAACCCCGGCGTCTTCCATACCAAGCTTGGTGGAGGGCAAGATCTTGGTCTTGGACCTCACGAGGGTCGAGAACTGGGACGACACATACATGGCGCTCTCGGAGGCCCTCACGGCGTGCTACAAGAGAGCGCTGGCGGACAGGAGCTTCGGCCTACTGGTCGTCATAGATGAGGCGCACCTCTTCGCTCCCGAGAGGGGAGGCGTGTCGCTGGCCGAAGAGCAGGCGACGAGGGAACTCAGGTCTACACTGAAGATAATAGCCACGACTGGGCCCAGAAACGGCATAACGCCATTTATCTCCACTCAGAGACCCGCGTTGGTAGACAAGACCCTGACCACTCAGCTCGGTCAGAACGTCATCAGCCACAGGGTTGAGGATGTGGATCTGGACAGGGTAAAGGAGATGATAGGAAGCATGGCTGAGGCAGTGAGGCTGTTTCCAGAGGGCAGGGCCATCGTGAAGTCGACCGCGGCTCCCCTGCCAAGGCCGGTGATAGTAGACGTTGCGGCAGAGGCCTTCCCAGCCTCAACGGGCTGGACGGCCCTAGACAGGTGGATGCAGGGCGGCTCAGCGGGCTAAGCTCAACAATCTTAACCTCTGGTGCCGGTAGAAAAAGCTTAAAGTAGAGAGGGATGGTTG
>JAVCBV010000096.1:0-4110 GCA_037917695.1 Thermoproteota archaeon
GTTTGTCGAGGCTCAGGGAGCGATGCCCCACTCAACGCCCGAGGCGGAAGAGGCAATGTTCAGAGAACTCGTCGACATGATAAGGGATAGGACGGGGGTCAAGGAGATCATCGTGGCCGCTCCAGGAGAAGGGGTCTCCGACCCCCTAGGGAAGGCTAAGGCGTCTCTTCCGGGCAGGCCCGCACTGTATCTAGAGTAGACACCTCATCGTCATTTTTATATGTTATACGTTATACCGTTATACAGCTCCTGCCCCGGAGGGGTCCCCTTGGCTAGCGGGAATCATGAGAAGGAAGGGGAAAGCAGAGGACCCCGCCAGCCAGGGGGGCTCCTTGAGCGGCTCTACAAGATTGAGCAGGAGATCAGAGCCGTGGAAAAGAGGCTAGAGATCATTGAGAAGCTCCTTGAGGGTGACCCAGAAGCCAGAGCTATAGTCCTGCTTTTCATGAAGATCGTTGGACTGCACAGAGCCAGCGTCGACAAGATAGCAGTAGCTATAGAGGCCCAGAGGCTGCTGACACAGGCTGGAGTCGTCGACGACATAGCGAGAGACATACTCGAAGTTCTAGCGGTTCACGGGCCGATGAACGTGTCTGAGCTTACGAGAGAACTCAGGAAGGTTAGAGGCACCGCGTCAAGGAGGATAGTCTCCCAGCGGCTCAAGATGCTTGAAGAGCTGAGCGTGGTCAAACTGGTGGGCGGCGGAAAGGGGAAGAGGTATGAGATCGTCAGGCCAGGTGATCACGAGTGATCAGGAAGGATATAGAGAAGAACCCACATACATAGGGATGGGGGTTTAGGATGATCGAGGACTGGGAAGAAGAGGAGCGCGACGTTGAGGAACTGAGAGAGGTCTTATCTGCCGTGTCCGAGTTTCTTGACAAGCTGCCTGAACTCATCAAGAAGGTAATCGACGCACTTTACTCTAGGGACCTCGGGGAGAAGATGGGCGAGAGCGTATCGACGTTCTACAAGAAGCTGAAAGAGGCTGGGATGCCGGAGGACATGGTGAACCAGATGACAAGGGAGTTCTTCGAAAGGAGCATGGTGATAGACAGAGTGATCAGGGAGATTGCGGGGGCCCTCAAGAGGGAGATCTCAGAGGAGAGCGAGTTTGAAGAAGAGGAGTAGCTATGGTTAGCTCCTCGCAAATCCAGGCTGCAGGTAGGGTTACGCTGTTAATCGCCAAGCTGCTGGCAATCGCCGCTGTATACTTGCCCTTGATAGTCATTGTAGCCTCCTTCAAGTACAGGAAGATGGTTTCAGCATTCTCAAAGGCAGCTAAGAAGGGAGGGCTTCCAGGGGATCTCGCAGAAGAGCTTAAGCGAGAGTTAGAGAGGAGATCTGCTCCTCTAAACTTTGTTCGCTCCGTGCTTCCAAGTCTCCGAGTTCTCGGTGATCGTTATTACAAATGGCTCTCATGAAATTCTCGGTGCTGCGCATGGGCGCGGCTGTCAGAGAGTGGGGCCCCAGGCAGCGGAATCCAGTGATACTACTAGGGATCCCAGGGCCTGGCCTCGTTGGAGTGATAGCAGTGGATTACTTGATCGAGAAGAGGGGCCTGACCGAGGCTGGCATCATAGAGACGCCCGCAATTCCGCCAATTGCCGCGGTCAAGGACGGCGTCATAGTGTCGCCCCTCAGGCTGTACGCGGGAGACGGAATCTACGTCATCAAGTCTGACGTCCCCCTCCTGCCCTCGGCATTCGCCTCGCTCGTGGAGGGGGTGATGAACTGGGCCATGGAGAAGCGGCCTAAGATGGCCGTCTACCTGGGCGGCGTGCCCGACAACCAGCGGATGGAGGTTGAGCGTCCTGAGGTCTACGTGATATTCAACAATCAGGACGCCAGACAGATCGCAAGCGAGATCAAGGCGAGCAAGCTCAGTGACGGCCTCCTGTCAGGCTATCCGGTGATGTTCCTCTGGGCCGCGAGGAAGAGGGGAATTCCGGCCATGGTTCTGATGGCTCAGTCCTACCTGAAGTACCCTGACCCTGGCGCGTCGGCCGAGACGCTTCGAGCGCTGTTCCCCTTAATTGGAGAGCTAGATTTGGGAGAGCTTGAGGCAAAGTCTGAGACCATAAGACTGAAGCTGAAGGATCTAATGGAGCAGACGAGCCAGGTGATGGCGCAAGGAGCTGAGGAGATGAAGGCCATCCCTGCTTACATCGCTTAAGGGGGTGGGGGGTTTGGGTTGGTACTATCGGGAAGTTAGGTGGTCCGTGTACTCCGTTAGGGGGCCTGTAGAGCCGATAGCGGACGTGACCGTGGAGAGAGACTACGTTAGAATTGTGATCGACCTCCCCGGCGCTTCAAAGGAGGATGTTAACCTGATGCTGAGGGAGGATGCGCTCTTCCTCGAGGCCAAGGCCAGCGTGGGAGGGGTTCCCATAACCTACAGGAAGCTCGTCAGGCTTCCTGTCGAGGTGGACCCAGACGCTGCCAGGGCTACCATGAGATCGGGCATGCTTGTGGTTGAGGCTCCGGTTAAGAAGCCCAAGTTCAGGAAGATAGGAGTGGAGTGACCATGGAAGCTCCTGGGGGAGACCTGCCTTTCAGCGTCTTAGCTGAGTACTATGAGAAGCTGGAGGCTACTTCAGGCCGACTCGATATGATAGCCCTCTTAAGGGACCTCTTCAAGAAAACGCCGCCTGAGGTTATCGACAAGGTGGCGTACCTGACCCTGGGCAGGGTAGCCCCCGAGTTCGTGGACCTGGAACTCGGCATCGGGGAGAAGCTGGCTCTGAAGGCCATCGCCATGGCCTGCGGGATAGGAGAGGACAAGGTCGGTGCAAAGTACAAGGAGCTCGGCGACATGGGTCTGGTGGCGGAGTGGGCCATCAAGAACAAGAGCGTGCTAGCTTTCTTGAAGGAGGAGCTCACCGTGGGAAGGGTCTTCAACGCACTGGTCAAGATAGCCAAGACCTCCGGTCCCAGCTCTCAGGACATCAAGCTCAGGACTTTAGCCGGCCTCCTGGCGGATGCGGAGCCTGTGGAGGCCAAATACATCATGAGGATAGTCACCGAGAAGCTCAGGCTGGGCGTCAGAGACATGACTATTCTAGACGCCTTGGCTGAGGCCTTCTTGGGAGGTAGGCATAGGAGAGACATCTTGGAGAGGAAGTACAACACCTACCCCGACATCGGGAGGATAGCCAAGGCTCTGGCAGAGAAGGGGGAGCCGGGGCTTGAGGAGATCGGCGTCACGCTGGGCATACCGATAAGGCCAATGCTGGCCCAGAGGCTCAGAGAGGCTGACGAGATCCTAGAAAAGATGGGCAAGAGGTTCCTCGCTGAGATGAAGTACGACGGCGAGAGGATGCAGATCCATGTCTGGCCGGATGGGAAGGTGGAGATCTTCTCCAGGAGGCTGGAGAACATAACTCACCCCTACCCCGACGTGATCGAGGGTGTGAAGGCCGCCTTCAAGGGGGAGAGCGCAATCCTAGACGGCGAGGGCGTGGCATTCAACCCAGACACCGGAGAGCTCTACCCGTTCCAGGAGCTGATGCACAGGAGGAGGAAGTACGGCATAGAGGAGACTATGGAGAAGTACCCGGTCGTGCTGTACCTGTTCGACATCCTGTACCTGAACGGGGAGGAACTCATCGACAAGCCGCTGGAAGAGAGGAGGAAGATCTTGGAGGGGGTCATAGAGGAGGTCTTCCCGATTATTGGGCAGAGACCTCATGCATGTTCACCCCCGAGCATACTTGCTTGGATGAAACGTGAGGAGGAGAGTAGCTACCGTAGGGCGAGGTGGATCCTCTTCTGCAAGGACGTTATAAAGTTTAAACTCACAGGCATAATATGTACCGATGAAACCGATCCCAGCGCATCATTAGTCGATGTCAGGACGAGAAAATATGCGGATGAAATCTTCAAAACTTTAGGCATCGAAGAGTGTACAGGCAAACTGCCGGAAATTATTCCCGGATGGAAGATATGTGGCGAGGTAACGGTCCAGGCTTCAAAGGAGACAGGGCTAAAGCAGGGGACACCGGTAGCCTCGGGACTTCACGACATCGACGCAACTGCCTTGGGCGCAGGATGCTTAGAAAGCGGCCAATTGGTGATGATAGTTGGTACTTGGTCGATAAACGAAGTTAT
>JAVCBV010000050.1:0-4106 GCA_037917695.1 Thermoproteota archaeon
GGCCCTACAGGCCCTCGAGCAGTACAAGGCAGGAGGGTGAAACAGGGCTTGGGTCTCCTCAGGCGAGGGGATAAAGCCCCCCGCCGCTCTCATCTTTTTGAGGATGTCTGGTATCAGCCTAAGATCGCGTATATTCTGATGGCTCCAGCCCTCATAGCGTTCTTGGCCATCAACCTCTACCCGATAGCCTTCTCCATCCTCGTCGCCTTCACCAACATGAGCCTGAGGAACCTCCTCACGGGGTACCACTTCGTGGGGTTGTACAACTTCAAGAGGCTCCTTGGCAGCCTGGACTCACAGTTCTACTACGTCATGGCTAGGACGTTCTTCTGGACGGCGGTCAACGTCAGCCTCCAAGTCCTATTTGGCTTGGCATTCGCCCTCCTCTACAACTCGAAGCACCTGATCGGAAAGGGCGCGCTGAGGTCGCTCATGATAATACCCTGGGCCGTCCCAGGCTACATAGCCATACTCATCTGGAGGGGCATGTACAACGTCGACTTCGGGGCTATCAACCACCTGCTCAAGGCGCTAGGGTTCAAGCCCATAAACTGGCTCATGGACGTGGACTGGGCCTTCGTAGCCTACAACATAACCAACACGTGGCTTGCGTACCCGTTCATGATGACCGTAACCATGGGGGCCCTCCAGAGCATACCCCCGGATCTCTACGAGTCCGCCATGATCGACGGGGCGAACGCCTGGCAGAGGTTCTGGCACATAACCCTCCCGCTAATCAAGAGGCCCCTGGCATTCGCGACCATACTCACCACCAACACGACGTTCCAGAACTTCGGAGTGCCCTACCTCCTCAACGGCGGTGGTCCCGCCAGGAGGAACGAGATAGTGATGGTCTACGGCTACAAGGAAGCGTTCGTCTATTACAACTTCGGCTACTCGGCCGCGTTCTTGGATCTCGTCCTGATAATCGTCCTGATAATCGGGTTCATAGGGATGAAGGTGAGCAAGCTTGCAGAGGAGCGCTAGCAGCAAGTGGAGGATCCTGTCTCTGCTCTACAAGCTGGGGCTCAACGTGGTAGCGTGGGGGCTAGTTCTAGTCCCCATATTCCCAGTGATCTGGATAGTGTCAACCTCGCTCAAGCCCTTCAACGCTCTGCTGACGACCAGCCTCAAGATAATCCCCGAGAACTACACGTTCAATGCCTACAAGTGGGTGTTCTTCGAATCCAAGTTCTGGGTCTGGCTGAGGAACAGCCTTGTAGTCTCAACCGCCACGGTCGTGTTCGTGCTCCTGCTGGGGGTTCCCGCGGCCTACGCTCTCTCAAGGATGCGGTTCTTCGGCAAGAAAGGGTTCCTCTACACCTTTATCTTCGTCCAGTTCGTCCCTGCCATGCTGGCCCTCATACCGTTCTACAACATCTTGAGGAAGCTTCACCTGCTCAACACGCTGACAGGAATAACCTTGATCTACTCCTCCGGGCTCCTGCCGTTCTGCATATGGAACATGAAGGCTTTCTTCGACACTCTCCCGATAGACATAGACGAGGCTGCCCTGATCGACGGAGCCTCGTTCCTGAGGGCTATGTTCAGCGTCGTCCTGCCCGTGGCAACTCCGGGCATAGCGGTTACGGCGTTCTTCAGCTTCCTGGCCTCCTGGAACGAGTTCGTGGTGGCCAGCGTCGTTCTCATGCCCGACAAGTACACGCTCCCCGTCGGGCTCTACAGCTTGGCGACGAGCAGCTACGAGGTCAACTGGGTCAGGTTCGCCGCCATGTCGGTAATGCTCACCATCCCTGCAATACTTGTGTTCACGTACCTCCAGAGGTACCTCAGGGCTGGGTACGCCATCGGCGCGGTGAAGGGTTGATCTTGGGCGGTGTCCGTGCTTGCTGAAAGCAACTAGGCACAGTGTACCCTCCGGCAGGAGGGCGCCGCTGTCGGTTGAATTCAGCCTGCCGGACAGAGGCTACGAGAGGGTCTACCTCTGCTCCAACCTGACCTGCTGGCTCCCGGGAGCCCTCAGGATGGTCAAGCGAGGGGGCAGGTGGGTGGTGGCCCTAGACCTCCCTGAGGGGTACTACGAGTACGCGTTCGTCGCCGACGGAGAGTGGTTGATCGACCCGGAGAACTCTCAAACCACAGAGGTGTTCGGGAATCCATTCTCCGTCGCCGTGATCGGCGAGGACGTCATGAGAGCTGAGCGCAGGCTCGGGGACTCCAAGATAGTGAGAGAGGCCATCTTCCACGGAACCTCGGTTCCGTACGTCGACCCCTACGTAGAGGATGAGGGGGAGCTTGTCGCCCTCCGCCTGAGAACGCTCGCTGGAGACGTTGAGTCCGTGAGGCTCCTGATCAACGGCGAGCGCTTAGAGCCAGACGAGGTGCTCTCTGACGGATCTTTTGACTACCACAGCTTCACGGTAGAGCTTAAGCGAGCGTCTTACTACTTCGAGATAAGAGACGGCTCGCTCACAGAGTTCTATGGGTCGCTTGGATTCTCCTCAGGAGGGCCAAGGCCGTTCGTGCTGAACCCAGACTTGGTCAGGCCGCCGGCGATTCCGGACTGGGTGATCGACTCGATCTTCTACCAGATATTCCCTGACAGGTTCTGGAACGGAGATCCCTCTAACGACCCTCCAGGCGTCAAGCCATGGGGTTCACCACCAGACAGGAGGACGAAATTTGGAGGAGACCTGCAGGGGATAGTGCAGAAGCTGGACTACCTCGTGAAGCTGGGCATCAACGCGATCTACCTCAACCCGATCCACCCGGCTCAGAGCTACCACGGGTACGACATCACGGACTACTTCCGGGTCGCGGAGCATCTAGGCGGCGAGGAGGCCCTTAGGGAGCTCGTCGAGAGAGCCCACGAGCGCGGGGTCCGAGTCGTTCTAGACGGAGTTTTTCACCACACGGGTTCGGAGCACCCTGCATTCAGGGAAGCCCTCGTGGGAGGACCTAGGTCTTCGTGGTATCTGTTCAAGAGGAGAGCTGGCCGAGCGTCAAGATTGCTGGCCCGCCTGGGTCTCAGCCTCCCACATGAAGTGAGGCAGGCCCTTGGACTTAGACCTCCATACGAGACCTTTGCTGGCGTGTGGGAGATGCCGAAGCTCAACTTCGACTGCCATGAAGTCAGAGAATTCGTCAAGAGCGTCGCCGCCTACTGGCTCAGGGAGTTCGGAGTGGATGGGTGGAGGCTGGACGTCGCCAACGGCATCCCCGCCGGATTCTGGGTTGAGTTCAGGGAGGCGGTCAAGCGAGAGAATAGGGACGCCTATATACTTGCAGAGCTGCCGTGCGACCCGTACCTCTGGGTTAGAGCGGGGCTCTTTGACGGGTGGATGAACTACGCCCTCCAGAAGCTGGTACTCGCGTTCTTCATAAAGGGGAGCATAGACGCGGCTGAGTTCGATCGAGGCCTCGCCTCGCTGAGGCTGAGGTGTCCCCGGCAGATTCTCTTCGGCGCGTACAACTTGCTGAGCAGTCACGATACGCCGCGCATACTGACCGAGGCTGGGGGTGACTCAGCGAAGATCAGGCCCGCTGTCATCTTTCAGTTCACCTACCTTGGGGTTCCGGCGATATACTACGGCGACGAGGTAGGCATGCAGGGCGGGGGAGACCCTCTCTGCAGAGCTCCCATGGTTTGGGACATAGAGAGGTGGGATTTAGAACTACTCGAACTCCACAGGAAGCTCGCCACGCTTAGGAGGGATCTCGTGGCGCTTAGGCGAGGGTGGGTGAGGCCGCTGATGGCGAAGGGTGACTTGTACGCCTTCCTCAGGACTCATCGGAAGGGTGACGTTGCCATCGCTCTGAACAGGTCCAGGTCGCCTGTGGAGGTTGAGCTCCCACTGCGGGGGTCATGGAAAGAGGTTCTAAACAGGCTCGCAGTGGAGGAGACCGATTTTGGGGTCTTCCTCAGGCTTCCGCCTCTTCACGGAGCCATTCTGACGCAGAGGGCATCTTAATAATAGTCAAGTAGGCGAGATTGGGCTGAAGGGGTAGATACATGGCCGATGTGCGTCTGGTGCACGTCACGAAGATCTTCAACCATAGCGTGGTTGCAGTAAAAGACCTCAACCTCGACGTGCGAGACGGCGAGTTCGTGGTCCTGCTCGGGCCGAGCGGGTGCGGCAAGACGA
>JAVCBV010000022.1:0-4093 GCA_037917695.1 Thermoproteota archaeon
TCGAGGATATGTCAGCGCTGCTGCACGCCGGCGCGGATAAGGTGAGCATCAACTCGGCCGCGCTGCGCAACCCTGACCTCATCACGGAAGGAGCCAAGCGGTTCGGCTCGCAGTGCATCGTCGTCGCCATCGACGCGCGGAAGGAGCCCGACGGCCGCTGGCAGGTGTACATCAACGGCGGCCGCATCCCCTTCGGCCGCGACGCGGTGGAGTGGGCAAGGGAGGCGGAGGATCGCGGCGCGGGGGAGATCCTGCTCACCAGCATGGACACCGACGGCACCAAGGCCGGGTACGACATCCCGCTTACTCGCGCCGTCTCGGAAGCCGTGTCCATTCCGGTGATCGCCTCGGGCGGCGCGGGCGCGCTGGAGCACTTCTACGAGGCCCTGCTGGAGCAGTCTGACTGGGTGAAGACTGTCACTTTAGATCAGGCGCTCGCAGAGAGGGAGCCTGCCGGCGTAATTGTCTGGATGAGGGAGAGCTCTTGGAACACAGACCTCAGCAAGTGGAAGTACTGGCCATCCAAGGACGCCATGTGGGAGGAGCTGAGGGAGGTGAGGCCCTGGCTAGTCGCCCTGACGGAGGCTGCAGGCAGGCAACCCTCTCCAGTCCTCGAACCAGATCCCGCCATGGCTCCGAACTGCACCGACATCATCGACACACTGTGGAACTGGCTCTACATAGCAGAGGGAAGCGACTGGATGTGGCAGGCTGGCGAGGGACCCGCTTGGTTCTCCATGCAGTTCTACAGATACGCAAAGCTAGTCAAGAGTCTGAGCAAGAGCATACTCGAGTCAGTCAGCGTTGAGGTGCAGTCTCCAGAGGCGTTGAGGCCCGGAGACGAGTTCGAAGTTGTGCTGAAAAGCAACGCAAGCATGGACCTCACGTTCAACGTCACCGCTTGGGGTGACACCGCCGTCCAGAGCGCCAGAGTGACGGTTCCCGCGGGAGGCGTCCAGAGCGTGAAGTTCAGATTCGAGCCCACGGCCTCTGGAGAGCAGGCGACGATCAAGGTCAGCCTCACGTCTGCTGGAATGGTCGTAGGTCAGGCCGAGAAGGTCGTCGCGGTCAAGAGCCCCCTCAGCTGGCCCCTAATGGCCGCGGTGGCTGCGGTGGTAGCATTTGCCTTCGCCGCAATGCTTGCGAGGATCCGCAGGGGCTAGCTGAACCCTGAGGCTTCGTGAGGAACTGTTGCTCGTGAGCGCCTCGCTCGGAGGGCTCACCGCCAGGTTGGTGAGCCCTCACATCTCTTTCCCAGCCCCCTTGTGGGGCTCAAAGGAAATGCTCTTATTGGGGCCGTGAGGTGTCACGTCGCTGAGGGAAATGCCTTCCAAAGGCCCAGAGATTCCGCTCGAGGTCATGCCGGAGGACCAGATACCCTACATGCACTGGGGGATAATCAATAGGCATAACTACTCGCCTGAGGAGCCGATTCCCCTGAAGAGGTGGGACCCACTGGCTTCAGCCCCGATAGAGCTGTACGACAAGGCAGAAGGCAGAGTGGTCGAGCTGTCCAAGATGAGGGGCCACTTCTCATACGTCAGCGTGGTCAGGGGGGCCAGGCCTGCAGGGGGAGATCCTTTCAGAGAGATAGAGCTTGGCAACGACTTCGCAATCCCAGTCACCGATGGCGAGATCCGGAGGGACAGCCCATTCTCATCAGCCCCTGGCAGGTGGAGGCTCGAGGGCAGGGCGTCCACAATAATCAACAGGTTCCCGGCCATGGCCAGAGTGATAGAAGAGGGTCTCCTTCCAGAGCTGGAGAGGCGGGCATCGGCTCTCGGCGGACGCGTCGCCAGAGGGGTCTGCCTAGTGACTTTCCCGAGGGACTGCGTGTTCACTCTGGAGGCGGCGAAGCCTTCTACCGTCGCGGAGATCTTGGCCTCACTAAGGGAGGCCATCAGGTACACCTGGGAGGAGGCTGAGACCAGGGGATTCAAGCTCATTCCAACCTACACCTTCTTTAACCTCGGCAGAGCGGCTGGAGGAAGCCTCCCGAGACTCCACGCCCAGACCTACATAGACCTGACCCAAGACGGCCACGGGCGAACCATGGAGATGATTCTAGTCTCGTTCTTCAGGCAGAGGGTCAAAGGGCGGTGCCTGCTATGCGAGAGCGACCACAGGGGTAGGTTCATCTACGAGAACGATCACTTCGTTCTCTGGGCGGCAGGCTCTCCTAGGAGGAACTTCCACCTAAGGTTCTCGCCCAAGAGGCACGTGGAGGATATAACCCAGCTTCAGAGGGAGGAGCTACTCTCCCTCGGAGAGCTACTCGTTAGGGCCAGCATCGCTCTCAGCGCGGAGGGCGTCGACCCCAACAGGAACATACTCATCTACCAGAGGCCGAGAGGATACGACTCCTACTTCCACGTCTTCGGAGAGTTAGTCCCATTCGAACCCTTGGGTGGGATGGAGCTTCTGGACGACTCTAGGGTCTGCAGGCTCAGCCCTGAGACCGTTGCCTCTAGACTGAGGGCGTCCCCAGCGTGGGAGATAGATCTCGGAGGGTGATCGCCAGGTGGGGGTAGTCGCGTTCGAGTTTCAGGAGCTGTCTATCAGGATCCGCGTGGGAGGAGACATCGAGTTCGACTCCAAGAGGCTCGCTCCAAGCGTTAGGAGGCTGGGGGACCTCTCGCCGGTCCTGGCCTATCCAGACGATATGAAGGAGCCTCAGGAAGCAGCCTACTACATGTACAGGGGAGTGGCCAGTCCTAGCCACGAGAGCCTGTACGCCGACCGGCAGATCCGCTACGACATCACCGTAATCCCGCCTAAGACGGTCGGACGAGAGTACGTCAAGACGTTCGGCCACTATCACTCAGAGGCTCCAGACGGCCTCCAGTATCCGGAGGTGTACCAGGTGCTATCCGGGAGCCTCGTCATGGTGCTTCAGAGGCCGAGCGAAGCCGAGGAGGTGATCGAGGACCTCATCTTGGTAGAGGCCCACGAGGGCGATGTCATCCTCATCCCTCCAGGGTACGGCCACGTTACCGTGAACCCTACGGATAAGATTCTGATAATGGCGAACCTGATATCCACGGCCAACAAATCAGACTACAAACCCTTCAAGAGGCTGAGGGGGGCGGCCGTGTACAAGCTCGTCGATGGCATCGCTCTCAACCCTCACTACGAGCGTGTCCCGGAGCCCAGGACCGTTGAGGCTTGGGTGGAGGAACCTCTCGGCCTAAGCGGCCGATCTATCTATGACGCCTTCGTGGAAAGCCCAGAGAGATTCGAGTTCCTGAACAAACCCACCGCTATGAGGGGACTCAAGGTTTATGGCGTGGAGATTCGGTGATAGGTGGAGATTGCCCTAAGATGTTCACCTCTGAGGCCGCCCACGCTCAACCATATTGCTAGCCCAGAGGGCTGCTCCGACGGCTGAGGCGTGTTCTACGCCTGATTTGACCAGCTCGGGCTCAAACCCCGGCAAGAGCAGGGGCCTAAGTTCAGCTTTCAGGTCTTCGAGGTCGAGAGCCAGCCCTAGACCTCCGCCTATTACTAGGATGTCTGGATCCAAGAGGTGGACGGCGTTCGCCAACCCTCTTGCCAAGTACCTCAGCATCCTCCTAACCTCTTGAGGTTTCTCCTTGAGCGCAAGCTCAGGGGTCACGCTCAACTCCCTCTCGAGAGCGCGGCCCGAGAAGTACGCCTCCAAATGGTCGACACCCCCGCAACCGCAGACCTTTCCCTCGCTGGCCACGAACACGTGACCCAGCTCGCATGCGAGGCCTCTCCCGACGTAGAGTTCTCCGTCGACTACAAGGCCGGCGCCAACACCTGTCCCGATCGTAACGCCTAGGAGGGGTGACCTCTCTGGGTACTCCAAGCGAGACTCTGCGAGCGCAAAAGCATTCGCGTCATTTATCAGCTCCACGGGCGTGGAAGGTGACACTGTTATGCCTCCGACCCCCAAGTTTGGGATCTCTACGATTTCCCTCCCTCGAACTGGACCCGCCACGGCAACTCCCACAACTTCAGCCTGATACCCCTCCAGAAGCCTGAGGGAGAACTGCTCGATATTCCTCGCGAGTTCAGGCGTCGACTCTTCTCTCAATATAAGCTGCCAGCTCTCTCCGTCCCAGAGGAC
>JAVCBV010000159.1:0-4086 GCA_037917695.1 Thermoproteota archaeon
CTTGTCACCCCTCGTTATGACCGCCACGTACTTCCCCTTCGACGTGAAGATGAGCGTCTTCAGCACTCTGGAGATCGACACCCCCAGCGCCTCAGCCGCTCCGCCAGAGGTCTTCCCGCTGGCCCCCTCGTGCCTTAGTATCTCGCCCTCTACCCCCAACTCCCTCATTAGCTCTAGGGTCCTCTCAATTCCCCTCTCAACTTCCGGCCGCATTGCCGACTAAGCAGGGCAATTTCAGTAATAATCGATCACATCTCTCCACGCATCTCGGCCCCGTACCTCTTCAAGAACTCCACCATGAACCTGTGCCTCCCTTCCGCCATCTCGCGCCCGGTCTTGCTAAGGAAGAGGTTCTTCAGCTTGAGAAGCTTCGAGGCGAAGTGGTAGATGGCAGACGGATCAGGACCATCTGGGTTCATCTGGAGGTCTGGCGGGTTCTCGGGATCCCAGTCGAGCACGCCTAGACCCTCTGGCGAGCCGTAGAAGGCAGCGAATGCAAACGCCCTGGCAATTCCCCTTGCCCCCATGGCGTCGAGGAGGTCCGCCTCTCTGAGCGCTTGAGCCTCTGGACTCCTGGGCTCTCTGCCGCTCAGGTGAGACTCGTACGAAGCCTCCACGATCGTCTGAGCCACTTTCTTGATCTCCTCTTCGCTCCAGCCCAGCTTTAGGAGTTCGCCCCTCGCGATGCTCGCGGAGGCTTCCGAATGTGTCCTGTGGCCTGCCCTCCCCCTAGGCGCCGCGTCGTGAAAGTAGGCAGAGGCCACGGCGACTCTGGTATTGGCCCCCAACTCCACTGCAATTCGTTTGACAGCCGCCACGACTGCCAGCACGTGATCCCAGCCGTGTGCAGGATCTGCGCCGTAATATCGCCTAGCGGCTCGGGCTATGGACTCCTCCTCTGGGGTCAAGTCAGCCATCATGGTGGTTGATCGGTTCACGCTTTTTACGGTGGTGCTGTCGCGCAGCCTGATGCCCGTGGCAGATGCGCTGGAGAAGAGGCTGGTGATGTTCACAGGGAAGGGTGGCGTGGGGAAGACTACGTGCTCCGCCGCCACGGCGATCAGGCTGGCTGAGATGGGGAAGAGAGTCCTGCTTGTCTCGAGCGACTTTCAACCCTCGCTCAGCGACATCCTAGAGGTCAACGTGAGGAGAACGCCGAAGGAGGTCTTACCTGGGCTGAAGGCCGTGGAGCTGGACGAGGAGGAGGTAATCAGGCTCTGGAAGAAGCGCTACGGAGAGGAGGTGTACCAGGTCGTGAGCTCATTCCTCCCAGTGGGAAAGGAGATCATTGACTATGTAGCCGGAGCGCCTGGGCTGGCCGACGAGTTCATGCTCGCCTACATGCTGGACGCGTACAGGTCTGACGAGTACGACTGCATTGTATGGGACACCGCTCCGGCAGGAGGCACGCTCAGGCTGATCAAGCTTGAGGAGCAGCTCTACAGCCACATGGGGGATGCGGCCCAGCTCTACCTCAGGGTAAAGGGGACCCTGGAGAAGATTCGTAGGGGAGGCAGGAGCCCCCTCGAGATCATAGAGGAGTGGAGGGAGCTCGCCCTCGACGTGCTGTCAATGCTCAGGTCTCCGGACACCGGCGCAATTGTAGTCACAATACCGGAGGCGCTATCCGTAGCTCAGACTAGGAGAGTGATGTCAGAGCTGAGGGACTTCGGCCTTGAGGTGATGGGGGTCATTGTCAACGAGCTAATCGTGGACGACGAGGGGTGCGAGTTCCTGAGGCGTCGGAGGGAGATGCAGGAGGGATACCTGAGGGAGCTCAAAGCAGAGTTCGATCCCAATCCTGGGGTCTCGGTGATCCCACTGCTCGAGGCTGAGGTAAAAGGAATAGAGGCGCTCAGGACGGTGGCTAGCCTGCTGTACCCCACTCCATAGCCTTTCTGGGTCATGCGGTATGGAGACAACCGAAAGCGGGCAGAGACCCACTTCTGTCAGCCTGTTTTGCAATTAAGAAATGATTTTTATTATCAGCTAGAGAGCCCGATGGAGCGGCCATGGGCCCAGATCTGACGCTACTGATCGGCGGAGAGGCCGGAGACGGTATCAGACAGGCCGGCTTATTAATGGACAAGATGTTCGTGCGGGGAGGTTTCCACATCTTTTCGGTATTCGACTACCTGTCTCTGATCAGGGGAGGGCACAACTTCCACCTAGTGAGGGTCTCTGACAGGAGGGTGCTCGCTCCCAGGCGGGACGTGAACATCCTGATAGCCCTAAACGAGGACACGGTGCAGAAACACGCCTCCAAGCTCTCGCCCGGCGGCGCCCTACTCTACGACTCCGACTCCGTGAGCGAGCCGAGCGTAGAGGGGGTCAACCTGTTTCCAGTCCCCCTGAGGACGATGGCTAAGGAGGCTGGCGGGCCGCTCTTGGTCAGGAACGCGGCCGCGCTGGGAGCGCTGGTGTACCTGCTGGGCTACGACCTAGAGATTCTCCTCGGAGTCCTCAAGGACCAGTTTCAGCCCCAGGTGTACGAGGTGAACGCCAAGGCGGCTAAGGCTGGCTACCAGTATGCCTCGAAGAGGTTTGATCGCCTTCCACATGGCCTTCGGCCCAAGTCTGGGAGCGGCAGGCTGGTGATGACCGGCAGCGAGGCCTGTGCCCTTGGGGCGATTGCGGCCGGGATGAAGTTCTACGTCGCTTACCCCATGACCCCGGCCTCCCCGATCCTCCACTACCTGGCTAGGGTTCAGAGGGAAGCTGGCATAATGGCGCTTCAGCCGGAGA
Organism: Thermoproteota archaeon; assembly: GCA_037917695.1. Lineage (GTDB taxonomy): Archaea > Korarchaeota > Korarchaeia > Korarchaeales > Korarchaeaceae > DRBY01. The sequence goes on from JAVCBV010000159.1 coordinate 2,746, forward strand.
GCGAGATAGCGGCGATCAACATGGTGATCGGCGCGGCCTACGCTGGCGTCAGGGCCATGACGGGAACGTCGGGAGGCGGCTTCTCCCTCATGGCCGAGGCCTTCGGCCAAGCTGGCGCAACGGAGACCCCGATCGTCGTGGCCCTAGCTCAGAGGCCAGGTCCCAGCACGGGCCTCCCAACCTACACCGCCCAGGGAGACCTGCTCTTCGTGATTCACGCTTCTCAGGGAGAGTTCCCGAGAGCAGTAGTCGCCCCCGGGGACATAGAGGAGACCTTCTACCTCACGGCAGAGGCCTTCAACATCGCCGAGAGGTTCCAGATGCCCGTGGTGATAATGCTGGACAAGCACTTGACCGAGAGCTTCATGGATGTCGAGCCCTTCGATCAGAGCAAGGTCGAGATCGACAGGGGGGAGTTCATCTCCGGCGAGTGGAAGGGGCCCGGCGAGTACAAGAGGTACCTCTTCACCGAGTCTGGCGTGTCGCCGAGGGCGATCCCCGGCACGAAGGGAGCCATAGTGAAGCACAACAGCTCTGAGCACAACGAGCTGGGGTGGGCCACCGCCGATGCAGACAACGCGAGGAAGATGCAGGAGAAGAGGCTGAGGAAGCTCGAACTCGTGAGGGAGGCCCTCAGGGGCGTGTCGCTCGAGGTGACGGGCGACTCAGACGCCGACGTGGCGCTGCTCTACTGGGGGTCCACGAAGGGAGCGGTTCAGGAGGCGATAGAGGAGCTGAGGAGGGATGGGAAGAAGGTCAAGGGCGTCCGCGTGATCTACCTCTGGCCATTCCCAACCGAGGACGTAGCCGAGGCGCTCTTCGGCGTTTTCCTCACCTGGGAGGCGTTGCAGCTCGAGGGTGAGGTCCTCTGGGAGGATTGGGAGGTGGCGGGACTGCGGGGAGAAGTCGGGCTCGTGGGGGAGCTCGGCACCGTTTCCTTCAGGGCGCTCGTGGATCTTGCGGCGGACGACCTCCACCTTTCCACCGATTTCGACCTCCGGGGCGAACACCTCTCCTTCGGCCTCTCGGCTACCTGGGATCCCACGCCCGCGGGTCCCGTTTCCCCGAGCGGTGTCTCCCCGTCCGCGGCCGGACCGGCGGGCCTCTGGCGCTACCTGGTGAAGCTCGTGGCCGAGGCCTCCTTCGTGGTCCCGCCGCCCACTCCGGGTGCCCCCCGCGGAGCTGTGATCGTGCCTCTTATCTCCTCCCCGAGGAAAACGGTGTTCGTGGCCGGCGAGGAGATCCGCTTCAGCGCCCGGGGCTCCCGGGTGGAGGCCGGTCCGGCGGAATACCGCTGGGATTTCGGCGACGGGACCACGGCCCGGGGGATAGAGGCCCGAC